>CAYQFA010000017.1:0-18860 GCA_964416665.1 uncultured Candidatus Saccharibacteria bacterium | reverse complement strand
GCGTCCGTCTCGCAACTGCCGCTCAAGCTCGCGTGGGCGATCACCGTCCATAAAAGCCAGGGCATGACCCTCGACGCCGCCGTCATCGACCTCGGTCGCGCCTTCGACCGCGGCATGGGCTATGTGGCGCTCTCGCGCGTGCGCGAGCTTCGCAACATCTCGCTCATCGGCTTCAACGCCGTCGCCCTGCAAGTGAGCCCGCGCGTGCAATCGCTCGACGCCGGATTTCTCGCGGCGTCGCGGCGCGCGGAGGAATATCTGCGCGGCTTTACCGACGAGGAGTTGCGCCAGGCGCAGAGCGACTTCATTCTGCGCGTCACAACAGGGGAGGCAGGGGATGGTGGGCGCGACAGCAAAAACGCCGGTGTCGCTCCATTCGACGATCTCCGTATCGACTACGCGGACATTGACGAACTGCCGGCGGGGGATTTTTAAGACTGCGGGGAAGTGATTCGGTTTAATGAAATCTTTATCCATCAGTTGTTATCCTTTTTGGATGAAAAAGGATTTTGATGGTTGGAACGCGAAAAAATCAGACCTAAATAACATACAAAACGTGCCATTCTTCCGCGAGCGGGAAATTTGGTTTTGCCATATCGGCTTGAATATTAGTTCCGAAGAGGACGGATCGGGAAAAGATTTTCTTCGCCCGGTGTTGATAATGAAGAAAACTAGCAAAACGGCGTTTATCGGTATCCCGTTGACCCGCACTCCCCGTTTTGGCAAATTTTACTTTCCGATAAATGATGACCACGGGGCTAGCTCCATTATTCTTTCTCAAATTCGGGCTATGGATGCTCGTCGGCTACTTTATCGGTCGAGAATTATGCCGGAAGATCTTTTTTGCGCGCTTCGGCAGTTCGTCTTGTGTTTCTTAAAATAGTAACCCCCGTATCATCGGGTGATAATACGGGGTCGGGCCGAAGCCAAAAGGATCTTGTGATCCTATTTTTAGGATAGCAAAAATTTCCCCCCGGTCAATTTCCGTTTAATGATTTTTTAATATCCTTCTCCAGCCCACCGCACTAACTTGGAAAATCAAATCGTATTAATTTCTGCCCTTGGTCAACCACATAGAGCGCATTTCCCTGTGTGTCGTAGAAGAACGTGCTGCCTAAAGAGACCGTCGTAAGATTGCGGAGACCGATGTCCTGGAGGTCGAGGAAGCTCACGTGATCGGGATAGTAGACAAAGAAATGTGAGCCGTCCTTGTACCACGCGAGACTTTGGATGTCGCCGATCTGCGGGGGATTGAAGCGATAGGAATCGGTCGTGTTGAACGAAAGGACCTCGATACTGCGGTGCTCGAGCACGGCGAGTTCGGTCCCGTCGGTCGTCGGGTAAAAGTCGCGGACGTCATCGGCAAGTTTAGTGAGCTGTTCCGCGGAGACGTCATAGCGATAGAGCGAATCATCGCTCTCGATGATGCCGAGCGATCCGTCGTCGATCCATTTCAATTCTTTTATGGTGCCGGGAATAACGAGCGAGTTGTCGGTGACGTTTCCCGAGAACTTGTCATAGATGACGATGCGCGAGGTATCGGATGCAACGGTAAGTTGGGTCCATGCAAAAAGGGAAGGCGAGATGGCGAGCGGCGGTTGGAGCGTTTGTCCGCGCGGCGCGTCGGCGATATCAATGATGCCATTGTTGTTGCCGAGGTCGATCGCCGAAATATTTTGCGGCGTTTGCACGACGATCCGCGTTTCATCGTACGGGTCGATCGTAAGGCTCGTGATGGTCTTTGGCGTGGCGCCGACGCTCCTTAATATCGGCGCAAGGTTGGTGGTCGTCGCTTCGGTGAGATCATAAAGCATATCGCTCCCTGCCGCGGTCTGATAGATGAAATTCTTCAGATTGGTGCTGTGGCTTACGATCGCGCCGCTCGCGATCTTTTTTCCGCGCCACAGGATGGCAGAGCTCGCGGCGTCCGTGGTGATGATATTCCCTCCGGCCTCGAAAAAATCCTGCACGATCCCGCTCGTCGCGACATTCGTTCCGGCGTCCGGCACGAGCACGGCATATTTCATCTGGACCACCATCGATGGTGCGACCGGTGCGGCCTCGCTCCACGCATCGTAACCTTTTTCCTCCAGGGTAACGGTATAGTTTTTCGGGAAGAGGTCGGAGATGAATGTTCCGGGACTTAAGAATACCGACTTGTTCTGGGTGGGTTTTCCGTTGATGAATATCTGGGCGTCGGTCGGATATGAGCGGATAAAGATGGCACCGACCTTCTCGGTCCGAAACGTGGCGAGGTCAATCCGCCATCCCTGTGCGTAGAGCGTTACCCCGCTGCCGACCACCAAAAAAAGGGCTACCAGCCCGTAAAATAAGACTTTTCGCGTGCGTAATGTCATCCACCAACCATTGTAGCGGATATTTCCTTGTGCCTCAAGGACGGGATGGTATAATGGATATAGATTCCACTAGTAGATCTCGGATCAAAACACAATTATCAGGGAGGACTACAGCGCTGCCGTCTGTGGACCGCAGTTGCGTCCACCCACCTGGCGTGCCGCCAGAGATCTTTAGCGGAATCTACTAAAAACACCCTCTCGTCTTTGATGTGAAAGTGCCACGTGGGAACGTGACCGTCAAAAACGAAAGGGTGTTTTTAGTTTTATCAGAAATTATTCGTGTTCACGCGGAAGACCTTTCCGACGATGAAGCCCCAGACGAACGTTGCGACCGCGGTGCCGAGCATGAGGCCGACCGCCTCGATGAATTCCCGCCAGAATTTTCTGTTCTCGAAAACGACGGTTCCGTAGAACGTGAAGAGCGCGATGAGGACGATGCCGACCGAGGTCGAAATAATGAACGCCGGTATCATGCTACGGATGAGGAAGTAGGGGAGCGCGAGCAATATCACGGAGAACAAATATGATGCGCCCGTGGCGAAGGCCGAGAGCGCTGCGGATTTTTCGGGATCCTGTTTCGCCTGCAGATATGACGCCGAGCCCATCGAGATGGCGGCGGCGAACCCGACGATGATGCCGGCGACTCCGGCGATGAGTGTGGTGCCGGTGACGCCGAGGAAGCCGGCGTGTACGCCGGTGATCTCCACGATGGCATCAGCGAGTCCGAGCACGATGAAGCCGAGATACGCGACGCGTTTCTCTTTTATTTCGCCGATGAGCGCCTGCTCGTGGCTTTTCTCGTCCTCGATGATCTGCCTGAGCCGCTCCTGATGGGTGGCAGGAATCTGAGCGAGAATATTTTGGTAGGTCACGATGGAACTTTTTTCGTGGCCCTCAAGAAGTTTTGTGGTGAATGTCGCACCGAAGACCGTGCGGAGCAGGGGGGTGATGAAAACGGTAAGCGCGTGCGGCTTCGGATCGGTCTCCTGCGGAAGCAACGTTCTCCAAAAATCGTAATGTGTCTTTTCCTGTGCGGATAATTTTTGGAGCGCCGCTTTGTTCTCGGGATTCTTTTCGCGCGCCGCGAGTTTGCCGTAGACGATGTGTTCCGTGAGTTCGGTTCTGGCCTGCTGGAGATAGAGTTCTTTCATGGCGGAAGGAGATTGCATATGAATTCATTCTATCTCTTTGTCCAAAACACCGCCAGCCTACCTTTCTTATTTGTGCTGGCAAATAGAAGCGAACTTACTATGTTATAATCATACAATGGCTTTTACGAGCCCATATCGGTGATAGTGACCGGACGCTGTGTGATTCATTTAAAATTATCCGTTTGCCCAAAAAAACAAATGAAGCATATGAAAAGATTTAATAATATAGCGATAATAGCAACGGCATGTGCTACGTTCTTTGTTCTTGGTCTGGCCGTGCTGATATCCGCGTTTGCGCAAACGGCCCCATCGCTCGGGATGGCGGCGACCTATGGCGTTCTCGCGAACACTTATACCGACATATCTGCGGGAACGACGATCAATGGAGATGTCGGATTCACTACGGCGCCGGCAACTGCTCCTGCGGGCGTTCATACCCATTATGGATCTGGGGCTCCATACTCCCAGGCGGGCACGGATCAGGGTGCCGCTTTGCCTGCATTGGCCGCGGAACCGTGCACGTTCACGTTTGCGGGGGGAGCGGTCGATCTTTCTACCGACACCACACATGGCGCTATCGGCGTCTACGCCCCTGGCGTGTATTGCAGTTCGGGAGCAATGAATATAGGAGGCCCGATCACTTTGAGCGGCAGTGGAACATATATCTTTAGGCCTGTCGGCGCGCTCACTTCGGCGGCCGGCTCGGTCGTGACATTGTCCGGCGGCGCATCGGCTTGCAATGTTTTTTGGACGCCGAGCGCGGCCACGACGCTCGCTGCCAATACGACATTTGTGGGAATCGACATCGACGATTCGGGCATTACCGTGGGCAGTACCGTAATATGGACAGGAAATGCCTTGGCATATAATGGAACCGTTACGACCGCCGCCGATAACATTACTGTACCAACGTGTTCCGTGCCGCCTCCGACTCCCGCCACCCTTCATGTCGTCAAGCTTGTGGTGAATGCGAATGGCAGCACGGCGGTCCCTTCCGACTTCACCCTCCATGTGGAAGCGTCAAGCACTGACGTCGCGGGAAGTCCGGCGCCCGGAGTCGCGGCGTCAGGGACCGCATATACGCTCGCCGCGGGCACGTACACCGTGAGTGAGAATGTCAGCTCCTCGTATACCGAAAGCATCACCGGGGATTGCGCCGCGAACGGCACCATAGCGCTCGTCGCAGGACAGAATGCGACGTGCACGATCACGAATACCAACAATACCGTGCCGCCTCCGACTCCCGCCACCCTTCATGTCGTCAAGCTTGTGGTGAATGCGAATGGCAGCACGGCGGTCCCTTCCGACTTCACCCTCCATGTGGAAGCGTCAAGCACTGACGTCGCGGGAAGTCCGGCGCCCGGAGTCGCGGCGTCAGGGACCGCATATACGCTCGCCGCGGGCACGTACACCGTGAGTGAGAATGTCAGCTCCTCGTATACCGAAAGCATCACCGGGGATTGCGCCGCGAACGGCACCATAGCGCTCGTCGCAGGACAGAATGCGACGTGCACGATCACGAATACCAACAATACCATAGCGGTTGCGTCATCAACGCCCGTGTCTACATCAACACCCACGTCTACTACGCCCACTTCCACCTTCACTCCTGCGCCCACCTCCACTTCTTATGTGTCTGCTGTTGGTACCGGGGGTGGCAGGATCATGCCTGTGATCGGTATTCTGAAAGTTCCGACCCCGTTAGCTTTGCCTGCGGGATCCGGTTCGGTTACCTATAACTACACTGTCTGGAACGTGGGTGGACAGCAGTCACTGGATGATGTTTCGGTAGCCGACAATGCATGCAGTCCGGTGGTTTATGTTTCTGGTGATCTCAACAACAACAGCAAACTCGACCCGGGCGAATATTGGAAATATAGCTGCACCATGAAACTTACGACGACTACCACCAATACCGCCGTTGCGACGGGCTACAGCGACGATACCTATCACCAAGCTGCACTTGCTACGGCGATCGCTACCGTTGTTGTCGGGGAGTCGGTAACCCCTCCGATCATCAATATCATAAAAGTGCCGAGCCGTTTAACTCCGTTCCCATACGGTGGTGGTGCTGTTGCGTATACGTACACGGTGACGAATCCCGGCGTAGTTCCCATACATAATGTCGTCGTAACTGATGACAAGTGCAGTCCGGTCTCTTACGTCTCTGGCGACGTGAATGGCAACGACCTGCTCGATCCCGGCGAAATATGGATCTATACCTGCAAAACGAACATTTCGGCTTCGACAAGCAACACCGCCACGGTCGAAGGCACCGCGAACGGTCTCACCGCCGTTGATTATGCTTTCGCCACGGTTTTGGTGTCCGCCCCCGGACTTCCGAATACCGGATTTCCTCCCGAGAGAGACAGCACGCCATGGGAGGTCGTCGCGGTGGTTGGTCTCTGCGTATTGGGTTTTGCCTCATTCATTGTAGCTCTCAGAAAGCGGGGAATTTAGCTTAGCCTCCAGAAGAGAGCCGACCAAAAATGAACGCCAACCGACGCGCTGTTCACGGTCGGGCGCGTTCATGGCGTGTAATCTATAAAGAGCATAGACTTAAGGCATATCCATGGATCCCGAGGAGATACTCAAAAGATTAATAGAGAGAAAAAAATCGAGTGAAGATACCCAGCTTTTGGGTGCGGCCAGTTTGGTAACGGCAACGAGAGCCAAAGAGCTTTCGGATGCGAGTGTTTTTCTCGCGAAAACAACACAAGCCTCCGCTGAATTACTGGCGAAGACGACATGGGAATCCGCAGAACAGGTTCGAAAGAGCAGCGAGATTTCCGTGCGGCAGATGAAATCGATGACCATTGTGCTGATCGTCGTCGGTGTTCTCCAAGTGCTCATAGCTGCGGTAGCCGTAGTTGTCAGCCTGCGCTTAAAATAGCCGCGCATGCTACCATGGTGGGGTAGGGGAATAAATGAAATTAACCACGACGCAAAACTACCCATGGCCATATTCAAGAAACTGTCGGTAAAAACGCTCAATGCGGTTTTGATCTCTTTGATCGTAGCGATCTTTCTTGTTGTTTTCATTTTTTGCTATCAATCATTGCTTCGCATTGATGCCGACGAATCCCAAGTATCCCATTCCAACCAGGTTTTAGGGAATATCAACCTTATGATGTCGGATCTCGAAAACATGGAGACCGGTGAACGTGGTTATGTTATAACGGGGCAAGAGGCTTTTCTCCAGCCGTATACCGCCGCCCTTCCGGACGTCAATGAACAAGTCCAAACATTGGAGGTGCTCACAAAGAACGATCCGGCACAGCAACAATATTTGTCCGCGATAAAACCGCTTATTGCCGAAAGACTTGCGGACTTTCAAACCATCATTTCATTGCGGACGAATGAGGGATTCGCTGCGGCGCAAGCGAATGTGTCGACGGACAAAGGAAAGGTAATAATGGATTCCATACGGGCAGTAGTGGCGAATATGCAATCGACGGAAACGACGTTGCTGCAGGCGCATACCAATAATCTGACGCACGTGAATGCCATGGCAGAGCTGATAGTGATATGGGGAAGTATCATAGGACTCCTGTGCGCCATATTGGTGGACTATATTATCAATAGATTCGTCATAGGAGAAATGGTGCGAAAGCCGCTCCTCGAGGAAGCGCTCAAAGCGAACAAGGAAATGGAGGCATTCAGCTATTCGGTGTCGCATGACCTGCGGGCCCCGCTCCGCGCGATCGATGGATTCACGCAGATACTCGTTGAAGATTACGCCGGAAAGCTGGATGACGAAGGCAAGCGGGTCGCCGGCATCATCGAGGCGAGCACGGTGCAGATGGGAAAGCTTATCGACAACCTCTTGTCGTTCTCCCGCTTGGGCCGTGCGGAAATAAAAAAGGTTCCTGTTGCCATGGGTGTGCTTGCGAACGAGGTATATGCGGAGGTGAAGAAATCGGCATCGGGCAGAGACATCGAATTTGTTATGGGCATACTGCCCGACATCAAAGGGGATGTGGATATGATCCGTCAGGTCTGGACCAATCTTTTCACGAACGCCGTCAAATTTACCAGTAAAAAAGAGAAAGCGAAGATCGAGGTGGGTAGCACGAGCGACGCGGATAGCGTTACGTATTACGTGAAAGATAACGGTGCCGGTTTCGATATGCAGTATGTCGGCAAGCTCTTCGGTGTGTTTCAACGCCTTCATTCCGTCGAGGAATTCGAGGGGACGGGTATTGGTCTCGCGAACGTCAAGCGCATCGTCGAGCGGCATGGCGGGAGCGTTCGAGCGGAAGGGGAGGTCGGCAAGGGAGCGACCTTCTATTTCACTCTACCTAAGAAATAAGATTTTAAAAACGCTATGGAAAACACGACGAACATCAATGAAGTTGACGTACTGATGGTTGAAGATAGTCCGAATGATGCCGAGCTCATCTCCCGCGCTTTGTCCAAGCTGAACATCGCCAATAAGATCTACTGGCTCAAGGACGGTGAAGAAGCGCTGGAATTCATCTTCCGCACCGGAAAATATGCCGCGCGCAACGAGAGCGCTCCGCTCAAGGTCATGCTGCTCGACTTAAAGCTGCCGAAGGTGAACGGTCTTGAGGTGCTGGCGAGGATCAAGGCGGACGAACGCTCCAGGACGATACCGGTGGTGATCGTGACGTCGTCCCAGGAAGACAAGGACCTCAAAGAGGCCTATAAACTTGGGGCCAACAGCTATATCGTAAAACCGATAGACGCCACAGGTTTTATAAAGGCGTTGAGCGAGGCGGGCCTCTACTGGCTAGCCATCAATAAACCTCCTATAATGAAGTAGAAGATAAAAAAGCAATAAAAATCATGGACGAGGCAATCAAGCCGGAATCAGTTGCTAAGCACATCTTGATCATCGACGACGATCCCACGAGCCGTCGGCTTTTCGGGAGCTTGCTCGGATCGGCTGGCTATGAGGTCATCTATGCCGGGAACGGCGACCTTGGGCGGGAGATGGCGCGCAGGTTTCATCCCGATCTCGTTCTTCTCGATATCAACATGCCTGGCAGCGATGGCATCAAGACGGCGGATCTCATCAGGAACGAACCGGGGTCTCCCGCGGCGGACATTCCCATCGCGTTCCTCACGAACGCCGATCTTTCCATTGAAGCGGAAAATTGGATGAAGGACGTCGGGGTAACAAACTATATCCAAAAAGGCGTCAGCAACGAAGAGTTCATCGTGCGGGTCAAAAAGATTCTTGAGGAGGCAGAAAAGAAGCCGATATAAAAAGGCAAAAGTCGATGTGCTGTCGGGCAAGCATCCGCAAGAAGCGAGTTGGGCGTTTCATATGAATAAAAAAACAGCTGTTTCCAAAATTGACAATACGATCCTCAAGCTCAAGGTCTCTGCCAAGAAAAAGGAAGACGTGAGAGACAAGCTTGTGGTGACCGCCAAACAACTTGCCACGACCGCAAAGGAAAAAGAGAGTGTCCGACGCAAACTGCTTGTGACGGCGAGAGCGCTTCGTCTTAAAGCCAAGCAGCTCGCGGTCACCGCGAAGGAGAAGGAAGATACCAGAGACAAGCTTGCGGTCACGGCCAAGCAGCTTGCGGTCACCGCGAGGGAGAAGGAGATTGTCCGCCGCAAATTGGAGGTCACCGCAAAGCAGCTCGCAATAACTGCCAAGGAGAGGGAAACCGTGAGAGACAAGCTTGTGGTGACCGCCAAACAACTTGCCACGACCGCAAAGGAAAAAGAGAGTGTCCGACGCAAACTGCTTGTGACGGCGAGAGCGCTTCGTCTTAAAGCCAAGCAGCTCGCGGTCACCGCGAAAGAGAAGGAAAGTATCAGAGGGAGATTGGCGGTGACAGCAGAAACGCTCCGTCTTAAAGCCAAGCAGCTCGCGGTCACCGCGAAGGAAAAAGAAGACACCAGGGATAAACTCGCGGTCACGGCGAAGCAGCTCGCGGTCACGGCCAAGGAAAAAGAGATCGTCCGACGCAAATTGCTTGTGACGGCCAAAAACCTTGATATCAAAGCCAAGCAACTTGCCGTGACGGCAAAAAAAGTTGAATTAGCGAACAAAGAATTGCGTTCGCTCGATCTGGCGAAAGATGAGTTCGTTTCGATCGCCTCGCATCAGCTTCGCACGCCCCTCACGGCCCTCAAAGGATACACGGGCATGCTTATTGATGGTGATGCCGGGCCGCTCAACGATAAGCAGCGCGAATATCTTACGGAAATAAAGAACGCCAATGACCGTATGATCAATCTTATTACGGCGCTTCTTAACGTTTCCAGGGTCGATCTTGGAGTATTCATCGTTGAGCCCGAACAGGTCAATCTTGAAAACATCGCAGAGGGCGCGTTAAAAGATCTCGAACTTAACATCAATGAGAAAAAATTACTTGTAAATAAGAGCTTCGAGAAGGACCTCCCCCCGATTCGCGCCGATTTGAATATTATTCGGATGATATTCCAGAATTTATTTTCGAACGCAGTAAAATACACGCCGCCCGCAGGAAGCATAACCCTCACGATAAAAAGGGATAAATCCAATATTCTTATCTCGGTAGCCGACACTGGTTATGGAATTCCAAAAAATTCGCAGTCCAAGATCTTTACGAAAATGTTTCGGGCCGACAATGCGCGCGTAAAAGATCCCGACGGCACCGGCCTCGGGTTATATATCATAAAGGAAACGATAGAAAAAACGGGTGGGAAGATCTGGTTTGAATCAACGGAGAACAAAGGATCGACATTCTACGTCGCAATTCCCCTCGGGGGGATGAAGAAAAAAGAAGGCTCCAGAAGGTTGGAATTGAAATAAAACGATCATGGATACGCCGCAAAGAAAAGTGCTGATCATTGAGGACGAGATCTCTATCCTGAGCGGTATTTCGGATAAGTTTACCCACGAAGGATTTCTGGTAAGCAAAGCATCGAACGGCCAGGGGGGATTGGATATCGCGCTCAAGGACCATCCCGACTTTATCCTTGTCGATAATCTTATGCCCAACACCGACGGGTTCTATTTCCTTGAAAATCTCCGCAGAGACAAGTGGGGCAAAACTGCGCGCGTCATCATGTGGAGCAACTCCCAGGATTCCGCCACGATCGCCAGGGCGAAAAAAATAGGGATCCTTGATTTTATCATCAAGAGCGAATGGGAGTATCGGGATATCGTAAAAAAAGTAAAAGAAATTCTTGGCGATTAAAACGTGTTCCAAAAATATTTTCAACATGGATGCACCATTAAAAAAAGCCCGTGTTTTAATCATCGACGACGATCCGGTACTGCGTCGGCTTTTCAGCAGTCTGCTCGGCAATGCCGGTTATGAAGTCCTTGATGCGCCGGATGCCGATCAGGGGCAGGAACTGGCGGGGCGGCTTCAGCCCGACCTTATTTTAATGGATAAAAATTTGCCGGGGATAGACGGCATAACGGCTGCCGGCAGGTTAAAAAAAGAGGCGGCAACGGCGCACATTCCCGTTGCCTTGCTTACCAACGAAGACCTGTCGATCGAAACGGAAAAAAAGATGAAGGAGGCCTTGATCGCGGATTGTATCCAAAAACGTCTTAGCAACGAAGAATTTATCGCGCGGGTCAAAAATATCCTTGCGGCAACAGATCGTAAGTCCGCGCAAAAAGAAAAATCGGCGGGATAGAAATATGAAACTTAAAATTTCGCGAAAATGGTCGCTGGTCATTTTTAGCGTTGTCGGCATTGCGATCGCGACAGTCATCGTTTCCTTCTTGGTGCTGGATCATGGTTCCCGCGCGAGCGCGACCTCATCGACCGGAGGCCAGATCCCGCAAAATTCCGGACCGGCTGGCTCGGCGGGACTTCCAACCCGCCTTGTGATTCCCGAAATCAATGTTGATGCCGCTATCGAGGATGTGGGTCTTACCGCGCAGGGAGCGATGGCCGTCCCGGCGGGCCCCGCAGATGTCGCTTGGTTCGATCTCGGGCCGCGCCCGGGGGAGACTGGCAGCGCCGTGATCGCCGGACATGAAGGATGGAAGGACGGCATATCGGCAGTATTCGACGATTTATATAAATTGCGCGTAGGAGACAAAGTATATATTGACGACCAAGGAGGAGCGACCACTACCTTTGTGGTGAGCGGAATTCAGACCTATGACCAAAATGGGAATGCCGTAGCCGTGTTCGATTCTAACGACAGACAAGCGCACCTCAACCTTATTACCTGCGAGGGAACCTGGAACGCGGCCCAGAAAAGCTATTCAAACAGACTCGTTGTGTTTACGAATATGGAATAGTCTCTTTATCTGCGGTCGGGCTGCCGGGAATCGAACCCGGTCTAAACGCACCCCATGCGCTCGTACTACCGGTATACTACAGCCCGCTGGCACGCTAGTTAATATAGCGCATTAAGGAAGATTTAACCACTCCACGCATTTTCTTAACAAAGCCTTTGCGGGAATGGTCATCTTTTCGCTCTCTTTTTCTTTCATGAAGGCATCAGCGGTTTCTTTCGTAAGCAATCCTTCCTTCATGAGGCCTTTAACGATGATGGAAAAATCTTCAATGGCGCTTTCTCGATAGGGAACGGTCTTGTTCCAGGCATATGACAATGCCTTTTGCTCATCGCGCGCAACGGTTCCATCGCTTGGCTTGATAAACTCCTTCGCCGTTTTATAGATCTGTTGCCACGATCCGCTCCCTTGCAGCAATTCTGCCTTGGCGCTTATTTCACGAAGCCTTTCCTCGTCTTTTATCCGTCGTTCATCTTCGCGGGAAACCGAAAGGGTTTTCAGCCTGCGGATGACATCAAAGTCATTGACCCCCTCAATGACACCATCCCTTGATTCGCCGAAATCAATGAGATAGGTCTTCTCTCCCAGGAGATTCCCTTTCTCGCGCAGCGCCTTCATTCCTCCCGTGATCATAATGTTCCGTTCGAAGGCGTCACCATGGGTTATCTTTTGGCTATGCATAAGCTCAAGCGTCTTTTGGACGCTTGGGGCAGTATTGGGAGGGAGGGGAAAGTCATATTTATGAAGGTAGGCGTAGAGTATGTTGGCATTCCTCACGGCGATGGCCTTTTCCAGATCATCCAGATCTTTTTGGGGCATGTCGATCTCTTCCAGCGGCAGATCCTCAAAATGAAGTCGTTCGGCCACTTCCTCGTACAGCTGCTTGAAGTCCATCTCGTCCGTGTGTTCGGCGGGGATGCCCTGCCGCTCCAATATCCATTTATAAAAAACCGTTGCCAGATCTTCTCCCTCGATCGGTTCCATCGATATGAGAAAAGCCTTTTCTCCCAGCGACGGGATCGAGAACCGTGCTTCAAGTCTGCTTCTCATCTCTTCATCAAAGACCGCCTCATGAGAGGAAAAAAGTTTTGGGACGCTGGCATATTGACCCCTTTCGCCATCGGGAACATGCTTCAGTGCCTCATAGACCCTTGCATCCATCTCGTATTCGTTCTTCCCTTTGTGGGGGAGATAGAGCTTAAAAAATTTGACCGCGGCATTGTCCCTATGCGAAGGCATGGCGTCGGTCTCTTGCTGTTGGACTTCGGTGGCATCGAGGAGGTCAAAAGCGGATTGCGATTCCGGAGAAAGATGGTCCGGGGTTATTTCAACGATGACAGCCTTTCCGCCCTCGCCGCGTCGTTTACCGGAAAGGAGCATTTCCCCGATGTTGTGATCGAAGACCTCCGCGGCGTGCGGGTCTTTATCGAGATGGACACTCTCGTTGCGCATCCTATTGAGATTATTTTGCCGCTGCTGCAGCTGCCTTGGCGGCGTGTACCACCTTTCTTGGTGCTTTATGGAGGGTTCGAATGCAGCCGGTGCAGACAAGCGTGCGCTTGCCGTTCACGAGCGTGTATTGCAAATTCGGGTACTTTCGGGTCCAGTTCGTAGGGTTATAATGGCCGCGGAGCAAGATGCGATGCCCGCCCATCTGTGAAGTTTTTTCGCACATCGTGCACTTTCTCATGGGGGTTATGATACCGCGAAATGAAATATTTTGCAAATGCCGCCCGCTAATCGATGACGATCTTGAGCTTGCGGGATTTCTTCCGATTCGCCTTGGGGAGATTGACCGTCAGGATGCCGTT
This sequence comes from uncultured Candidatus Saccharibacteria bacterium, assembly GCA_964416665.1. Taxonomy (GTDB): domain Bacteria; phylum Patescibacteriota; class Minisyncoccia; order UBA6257; family 2-01-FULL-56-20; genus JAKAGE01. Next base: position 5,314 of record CAYQFA010000017.1, on the reverse strand, counting down.
CTTGAAGGTCACTTCAGCGCCCTCCGGATCGATCTCTTGCGGCAGGATGATCGTGCGGGCGAACCTGCCCCAATAGCATTCCTGGTAGAGATAGTCCTCGTCCTTCACGGTCTTGTCGCGCTTGCGCGAGCCGCGGATCGTGACGGAATCACTCGTGACGTTCACATCGATGTCGCTCGGCTTCACGCCGGCGATCGCCGACTCGACAACGACGTCGTTCGCGGTCTGGTAGACGTCAACCGTGAGCTTGCCTTCCGGCTCGCCGTCGGCCCACGCCGCTTCCTGCTCCGAGTTTTCCTCTTCTTGTTCTTCTTCGTTTTTCATTCGGATCATTTTCGGTCGTGCCGGTGCGGTGCTCAGAACACCGGCGCTCGCTTTGGCGAGTTCGACCTCATAACTTTCATCAGCGCTCTTTTTCGCTCCCGTAAGCCCCTCAAAAAATTTTTCATCGTTGGTATCCATGGTCAATAATTATTTATATTAATGTTTGTTTTCAACTTTTCAAAATCATTCAATACGAAAAATCCTACGATGACCAAAAAGACAATGCCGTATGCGCTGTCTCCGTAGTTAAGTATAAGATAGTTGAAGCAAGTGTGCAAAGCGGTCGCGATCGCGAGGCCCAGAAGGATATAGCGCGTTGTTTTCCCGCGCACGAGCCCGAGCGCCCAGTAATAACCGACGATCGCCGAGGTGAGCGAGTGAAGTAGGGTGGCGCCTACAAAACGGAATGAGAGGGTGGTCAGGAGCGCCGGGACGAACGCCGCGCCGGTCGCGATGTTCGAAAGCGCGCCCATGTTCTCGAGCGTCGCGAAGCCAAGGGCGGCGACGATCGTGTAGATCATGGCGTCGGTCGGTTCGCTGAACGCCGGGCTGTGGCTTACGGCGAAGTGCGCCGCGGTGAACTTCATGGATTCCTCGATGAGTGCGAGTCCGATCAGCGATACGATGGAAAATTCGTCCACGTTCCAACCGCCGAGCGCTTTGTTGAAAAACATCTCTATGGCCACCGCGAAAAAGCCGAACGCCATGCCGATCACGAATGTGAAGACAATGAGGCGCTTGGGCTCGGGGTGGGTCTCCTCGCCGAGATAAAAAACGAGCCATGCGAAACCGGGGAGAAGACCGAGCACGAGGGAAATCACAAGGGGAATCATTACTCTATAATTCTAGCACGATAGTATTGGCATCCTGTATTCCTTTCTGGCTCGTGGTAAGAACAATTCGCCAGAAAGGAATACAGGATGCCAATACTATCGTGCTTTATCATAGTAATGATTCCCCTTGTGATATAATTTATTCATAACATAAAAGTACAATGAACATCTATATTGGTGCGGATCACCGCGGGTTCAGTTTGAAAGGGCAATTGGAAGCCGAGCTCAAAAATGACGCCTATACCGTCATTGATGTCGGCGATGCGGAGTTCATTAAAGAGGACGACTATACGGATTTCGCCCGCGCGGTCGCCGAGAATGTCGCGAAGGATCCGATGGGGCGCCGCGGTATCGTCATCTGTGGCTCCGGTTTCGGCGTGGATATCGCGGCAAATAAGGTGAAGGGGATCCGTGCCGGGCTTGCCATGTCGTCGGATCATATTTATCAGGGCCGTCACGATGACGATGTGAACGTGCTCGCGATCGCCGCTGATTTTATCAACGAGGAGGACGCGATCAAGATAGTGAAAGTGTTCCTGACGACGCCGTTCGCAAAAGAGGACCGTTATGCGCGCCGGCTGAAGAAAATAGCGGACATAGAGGACGCACAAATAGTTTCATGAAGGTCATTCCTGTCATCAATTGTCCGGATATCGCCTGCGTGCAAAAAAAGATCGAAGTGGCGAAAACTTTTCTGCACGACGGTGACCTGCTGCACCTTGACGTTACGGACGGTTCGTTCGCGGCGCACAAAACATGGAGCGATCCTCTCGGGTGGGTCGGGTTAAGGTCGCCGTTCGGGTTGGAAGTGCATTTGATGGTGGACCATCCGGAGCAGTATGTGGACAACTGGCTTGCTGCGGGCGCGCGGCGGTTGATCGTGCACGTGGAGACGCTTACGCCGCAGTCGATGCACGAGATATTTTCGGCGGCGGAGCGTTATCAGGCAGAGGTCGTGCTTTCGTCGAAGCCGGAATCGGCGATCGACGAGCTTGCACCCTATATGAAGCACTTCGCCGCATTCCAGGTTTTGGCGGTCCAGCCGGGACCTGCCGGACAGATATTTCTCCCGTTCGTCTGCGAGAAGATCAACTTTTTGAGGGAAGCGGCGCCGGATGCTACAATTGAGGTGGATGGAGGAATGAATCCCGACACGACACGACTCGTGAAAGGTGTCGGTGCCGACACGATCGTTTCCTCGAGTTATATTTTTGACGCCGCCGACCCGAAAAAAGCGTACGAAACGCTCGCAAATATTTAAAATCCCTCATTATATTTTTATGGAATCGCTCACTGAAGAAAAATTGAAGTCGATGGAACTGATTGCCAATCGCCTGCGCGAGGACGTCATCAGGATGGTCTCGCATGCGGGGTCGGGCCATATCGCAGGGCCGCTCGACATGGCGGAGATCTTCACCGCGTTCTATTTCCATATTTTGAACCACGATCCGAAGCAGCCGAACTGGCCTGACCGCGATCGGCTCGTGCTTTCGAACGGGCACATCTGCCCGATCCAGTACGCCGCGCTCGCACACGCGGGATATTTCCCCGTTGAAGAGTTGAAGACTTTGCGCCAGTTGGGGTCGCGTCTGCAGGGCCATCCGCATCGCGGTATTTTGCCCGGCATCGAGACCACGTCCGGCCCGCTCGGCTCCGGCATCTCGCAGGCGTCCGGCATTGCGCTCGCCGCCCGGCTCGACAAGAAAAAATATCAGGTCTATTGCCTGACCTCCGACGGCGAGCACGAGGAGGGGAACACGTGGGAAGCGATCCAGTTCGCGGCCAAGAACCGGCTCGGCAATCTTACCGTCGTCGTTGACCGCAACAAGATCCAGATCGACGGTCCTACGGAGAAGATCATGCCGCTCGAACCGTTCGCTGAAAAATATGCGGCGTTCGGCTGGAATGTGGTGGAGATCGATGGGCACAATTTCGAGGAGATCATTGCGGCAGCCGCGGAGGCGCGTGCAATGCATGACCAGCCGACCGTGATCATCGCCCACACGATTCCCGGCAGGGGAGTTGATTTCATGGAGAACGATTATCGGTGGCATTCCAAGACATTCAAGCCGGGCGAAGCGGAAAAGGCCCTGACCGAGCTCCGCGAAGCCCGCGGAAAAATAAAAAGCGAACGCGAATAATCATTATGTTGAACCCCGAGGCAAAATTGAATCCGAATATCTTCGACGAGGACGTGGCGCAGGCACCAACGCGCGATGGGTATGGCGAAGGGATCGTTGATGCGGGCGACGCGAATGCGAATGTCGTGGCGTTGTGCGCGGACCTGACCGAATCCACGCGCATGGACGCGTTCGCGAAGAAATTCCCCGAGCGGTTCTTCGAAATGGGAGTCGCCGAGCAGAACATGGCGACCGTTGCCGCAGGGCTCGGTGTCACCGGAAAGATCCCGTTCATCGCCTCGTATGCCACATTCTCTCCCGGCCGCAACTGGGAGCAGATCCGCACCACTATCGCGTACAACAATGCGAACGTGAAGATCGCGGGCCATCATACCGGCATTTCCGTCGGTCCGGACGGCGCGACGCATCAGGCCACGGAAGACATCGCGCTTATGCGCGTGATGCCAAACATGAAGGTGTTCGTTCCGTGCGATGCCGTCGAGGCGCGTAAAGCGACGGTCGCTGCCGCACAGGTGTGGGGTCCGATCTATCTTCGGTTCGAGCGCGAGAAAACGCCGATCATGACGACCACGGAAACGCCGTATGTTCCCGGGCATGCGCAGGTGTTTTGGCAATCGAAAAAGCCAGAAGTTCTGATCATCGGATGCGGCGGTCTGCTTTACAACGCGCTTCTCGCCGCGCGCGAATTGGAAGAAGAAAAGATCGGCACGGTCGTTTTGAATTGCTCTACTATTAAGCCCATCGATGATAAAAAGATCGCCGAGTTGGCAAAGAAGATCGGCGCGGTCGTGACCATCGAAGAACATCAGGTGGAAGGGGGATTGGGCGGCGCGGTCGCCGAAGTGCTTGCCAAACGCACGCCGACGCCGATCGAGTTCATTGGCATGCAGGACACCTTCGGCGAATCCGGCGCGCCCGCGGCGTTGATAGAAAAGTATGGGATGGGCGTGAAGGACATCAAGGCGGCGGTCAAACGCGTGCTACGGAGGAAGAGATAGTGCATTGATATACGGGATAGATTACTATAATAGATAATAATATTAAATTTTTATGAAAGAAAAATACGACGTGGTCTGCATCGGTGACGTGGTGATGGACGCGTTCATCACTTTAAAGGAGGCGCGCGTCGAGTGGGACAAGGCGCACGAGCATCCGCGCCTTTCGATGTCGTTTGCGGACAAGATCCCGTATGAATCGCTTACGGTGGCGCCCGCAGTAGGGAATGCGTCGAACGTCGCGGTCGGCGCTCGGCGGCTCGGTCTCAACACGGCGATCATCACCGCGATCGGCGGCGATCATTACGGCACGGAGATACTTGATCGCTATCACAAGGAGGGCGTGAGCACCGAGTATGTGAAGATCAACAGGAACAAGCCCACCAATTATCATTTCGTGTTGAGTTATAAGGCCGAGCGGACGATTCTCATCAAGCATGAGGAATATGAATATTACGACCCGCGAAAGGTGGATTCGAACACCGACTGGATCTATTTTTCTTCCATCGCGGAGCACACGCTCCCGTTCCATAAAAAAATCGCGGAGTACCTTAAGAAGCATCCCGAGATAAAGATGGGGTTCAATCCCGGCACGTTCCAGCTTCGTTTCGGCGCGGAAAAGTTGCGTGAGATCTATAAGCACACCTATGTGCTCTTCGTGAATCGTGAGGAGGCCGAGTTCATTCTCCATCGCAAGAACGAGGATATCATGCCGCTCTTCGAGGGATTGCATAAGCTCGGCCCGAAGGTGGTCGTGATCACCGACGGCCCGAAGGGCGCATATGCATCGGATGGAATGAACAAGTATTTCATGCCGCCGTATCCGGATCCGAAGCCGCCGGTCTCGCGCACCGGTGCGGGCGATGCGTTTTCCACCGGATTTTTTTGCGGCCTGGTCTATGGGCTGACGGTGCATGACGCCCTGCGCTGGGCGCCGATCGAATCCATGCACGTCGTGCAATATTTCGGCGCGCAGACCGGATTGCTTTCCAAGTCGGCACTGCTTTCACTCCTCAAAAAA
>CAYQFA010000016.1:0-19354 GCA_964416665.1 uncultured Candidatus Saccharibacteria bacterium | reverse complement strand
TTGCATGCCTTATCCACACCGCCAGCGTTCATCCTGGACCAGGATCAAATCCTCTGAAAAAAGAATCTGAAGAGATCCTAAAAATTTAATTTATTGTTTGTACCATTTTTTCAAATTCAAAACGGTACCAAAAGAATAAATTGGGACAACTAAAAAGCTCTCTTTAGTTATTTTGGTTTCTTACCACAAATTGTTAAAGGACTAGTATCCAGCCCCATAGAATGAATCCATAGGTCCGGATACAACGAGTTCTATTCTAACAGAAGCAAATCTGCTGTCAACTGCTATCTAGGGAGCGGATCGTGCCCCACTCCCATAGCTTGACAATATATACAAATAATGCTAGTATAGGGTTCGAGGAGGGTCCATGAAGACCTTTGGAGGGATACTGATAGCAGTAGGATTTCTGATCACGCTTGGCGCTATTGGCACCAGTGACCGGGAAATGGCCGAGATGGTTGCAACGCCCACGCCATTTTGGCACTTGGCATTGCAGGCTGCGATAGGGCTAATCGTCGCAGTGGTCGGTGCGGCCGTCCTTAAGAGGAGCCGCTAGCCCAAAAGAATCGGACCGCTGAGCTTCGCGCTTGGCGGTCCCACTAATTTTAAGGCAAGGGCCAACGCATATATTTGACGAATCAGTTCGTCTCGCATATAATAGACAACGTTATGAAACAAAACCTTCATCCAAAATATTACACCAAGGCGAACGTGATTTGCGCATGCGGCAACTCGTTTGTCGTCGGCGCGACCCAGCCCGAGATTCGCGTTGAAATCTGCGCAAAATGCCATCCTTTCTATACCGGAGAGGAAAAGCTTATCGACGTCGCTGGTCGCGTGGAGAAATTCAAGAACCGCCGCGCTCAGGCCGTCGCACCGAAAGCGAAAAAAGTGCGCGTCAAAAAACAGTAACCGGATTTTAGTCCACAAATACCCACGCACACGCGTACCGAAAATTCCCCGTCCTGGGGAATTTTTTGTTTGACATTTCAGACGAAATATGTTAAATAATAGATTCACCAGGAGTCTCTCTTTTGGTGAATAAAATACAGCTCCTTCCCATTTAAATATAAGAAGAGAAGGTGGTATGACAAGCCGCGATCCGCAGGATGCTCCCAAAGAGCCCTCGATCAGCGACCTTGGCAGAAGTGGCATACAGCAATAAGGAATCGTGAGCGTCCGATCATCGCTATCAATGTGCGCAGTGGTTCACCTCTTCGGAGTGTGTTCGCATGGAAGCCCGCAAAGAGCGATGTTCGAGCCGCCGTCGGAAAGAAGTGTCGCCGTCCGCAAAGTGGTTCACCTCTTCGGAGTGTGTTCGCATGGAAGCCTGGATAATAGACGCTTTGATTATGACGACCTCGATTCTGGGAGTTCAATCACCTGGGACAGCCCGGGAGAAAGGAGAACAAGGAGAATGAAATTCCCAAGCATAGGAAAAAGAACGATGATCGCGATCGCAACCATAATCGTCCTCATCGTCGTCGTGCTTCTCGGGATCCACTACGGTCACAAGCCGAAAGCGATCCAGGCGCCGAAACCAGCCCCCGTGGCTGTTGTTCCCGCCCCTGCACCCCGAGAGCCAGCGCCCAATGCAACCGCAGCGGGCAAAGCACCATCCAACCCAAAGCCAGAACCGCACAAGTATCCGATCGTCGAAGGCGACCGTCTTCTGTGGATCGCCGACGCCGCGTGCAATGCGACGTCACGATACCAGGAAATCGCGGACTTGAGCGGAGTGAAGGATGCCGACAAGATCTACTTCGGCAGACAGCTGCTCATTCCGGGCGACTGCAAAGCGGACTTTACTCCGCGGCGCGCGCACGGATATCGCCACCACGATGTCGCAATAGATACGACTATCACCAAGAGCGACAAACCGGTGACGAGCGCCAGCGTACTAACGGCAGATCAAAGGTTTGTGTTTACCGTTCCCAAATACAATCGGTACGATTGGAACCCCTACTTGCCCAAGATCCCGTTGCCGACAATCAGCACGGGGACGAACGTGGAGACAGCCTCCAACATCACAGCACCTCCGGTCACCGCACTGGCTGCACCAACTCAAAGCGCAGCCGCTCCGTCAACGACGTTAGCGAAAGCCGTGAAGGGCCGCATCTGGTATGAGATACAGATAGCTCCGGACGTCTTTCCGCGCCAGATCGCCGACGGTTCTTTCGCGGCATTCCTGGTCAACCACAAATCGCCCGCCTCGCGAGCGAAGTACAAGCTGTACCTCAAGACGGGCGTCATCGTCACCCACGACGGGAATGGCGACGCGCACGTGTTCGCGGAACTGAAGCAGGCACCGACCGAAAGTCAAAAACTGGCGTTGGTGTTCGTCGCAGCGCAATCAGGCCCGTTCCAGATCGGTACCGTCACTCTCGGCAAGGGACACGTGGTGGAGTCAGCTCCCCACGCGCTTCCGAAATTCAAGAGAAGTGATTACACCGAACTTCAACTGGACTTCCCGCTCCGGCCAAAGAATCAGGGAAAAGTAGTCGTCCTGTGCTCCGCTCAGGCTGGCATAGGATTGATCTTCGGACCCTGGGGACCATTGGCAACCGGCGGGGCATGTGTCATCAGCCAACTCTTCTAACCGAATAAGGAGATCGAAATGAGAACCTTTCGCAGTTTCATTGTTGTATTGGCGGTGGCAATCGTGCTGTCGCCAACCTGGGTGAGCGCGCAAACGCCACCCGCGGGCGCGCCGGCAGTAGCACCACCGGCGGCAAAAGAACAAACGCCGGTTCCGGCCGCTGCTCAGTGCGGGGCAACAGCCTGTTGCACGCAATGCAATCAGACAGCGCCGCCGACAAGGGTCGTCGCGACCGTGGTGCTTCCCAAGGGCAGCACCCTCATCCCCAACGATGTACTCAAGCAGATGATCGAGGCGATGAGCAAACAACCCGCACCACAACCGGGCGCCGATCTCGATACGATCGTCGCGGCACTGAACAAGGGCCGCAACGGCGAGGCGAAGTTCACCGTCGCCGAGTTCAAAGCCCTTCTGGAAATGATGTCTCAGAGCGGTATCGGTGGTGTAAACACCAACGCCGAGAAGGACCAACTGCTTCAGGCACTCATTGAGGCGACGAAAGAACAGACCGCCGCGATCAAGGCGCAGACCGCCGTCGTGCAGGCCGGCGTGACCGAGCAGAAGCACAACGACAAGTGGGTGGGGATCCGCGACTGGATCCATATCGGCTTGCAGGCTGCAAGCGTGAGCGCCGAATGGAAGATCGCGCATGACGGCCCGGCGAGTGCCAACGCGAGCGCAGCAGCAAGCGCCGTCGCTGTCGCTCCCTAACCAAAACCAACTCAGCTCTTTTTGCGTCTTGCCCTAGGCAAAGACGCACCACATCAATCGATCTATAACAAGAGGCCCGCCTTCCATCATGGAACGCGGGCCTCAGTACTTTTTATGAATCACAGTCACACCACCGTCGCATCATTTTTATTCTATGCTTCCTCCGGCAAGCTTACATAGAATGTCGACCCCTTCCCTTCGCCGTCAGATTCGACCCAAATTTTCCCGTGATGTTCCTCAACGAATATCTTCGCAATATGAAGTCCCATACCGCTCCCGCGGATTTTTTTTAGCCGCTCGTCGCGGACAAACTCCTCGAAAAGCAACGGGATGACCTTGCGCGGTATGCCGAAGCCGGAATCCGTGACGGAAAGCATGACCTCCTTCCCCTTTTCCCATACCTTGACCGCGATCGATCCCTTTTCCGTATATTTGACGGCGTTGTCGATCAAATTTTGGATGACGTGCCGCAATTTTTGCTCATCGCCATAGATCATCACCTTTCCGGCAGGCCCGGAGAAACTCAAATTCAATCCCTTGCTCATCGCCATGTGCCCCATTTCCTCTGCCGCCTGCCGCGCAAGCTGGGCGAAATCACAGCGGTCCATCTGATACTGGATCCTCCCCTCTTCCACTTTGCGCAGATCGATCAGATTATCAATGAGATTCACCACATCCTCCGTCTGAAATTCCATTTTGGAGAGGATCTCCTTCTGCTGGTCCGCCATCTGGCCATAAAATCCCTCGCGAAGCAACGTCGCATAACCGCGGATGATACCGAGCGGCGTCTTCACCTGATGCGAGGTAAGCGAAAGCAGATGCATCTTGAAATGATTGGCCTCCTCCAACTTCTCCTTTTCCTCGCGCAACTTTTTATTGATCTTCTTCAGATCTTCCTTTTCTTCATCGAGTTCGGACATGACGTATTGAATATTTTTTAAATTTACGGTCGCGCCAACACTTCCCGCACTTTTGCCACCATGACGTTCAGATCGCCGGTCTTATCGATAAAGTCCTCCATCCCGATCGCCTTCGTAACATCATCGCGCGCACCCTTCGTCGCTGGCCACGGATCTTTCAGGCTGCTCAGAAAGACGATCTTGATGTCCTTCGTTTCCGGCATCTGTTTGATCTCGAGCGCGGCATCCGTTCCGCTCTCACCCGGCATGCGGATATCCATCAGAATGAGGTCGGGGTGCAATTTACGCGCGGCATCCACGGCCTCGCGGGCGTTGTATGCGACCGCCGCGGCAAACCCCGACGCCTGCAATTTGAGTGACGCGATCTCGAGAAGATCCTTCTCGTCGTCTACCACAAGGATGAGCGGAGGGGTATGCATGGTTGCATTATGTCGCTTGATTGGTCGACGCGATCAGTTCCCTAATTCTCGCGCACAAAAGATCAAGATCGTCGGTCTTTTTCAAATAACCCTGGGCGCCGAATTGTTCGGAAAACTTTTTATTGATCTCGGACATCTCAAGGCGCGGGTCGCCCAAACTCGTAAGGAACGCCACCTTGATGTCTTTCATATCCGGATCCTCGCGCATCTTGAGCACCGCCGTCGCGCCGTCCATCACCGGCATCTTCACATCCATAAGGACGATGTCAGGCCTCGACGCCTTGATCTTGCCGAGGGCGACCTCACCGTTCTCCGCCGTATCCACCCGAAAGCCGTCCGCGCGCAGTTTGATGCCAAAAATCTCCCGGAAATCCGGTTCGTCGTCCACAATGAGGATCAATGGCGATTGGGCGACCTGGTCTGGCATAGTGATACTTATATGATACAATACTTTCTGTAATAAAGGCATCAACCCTTATCCACTCCCATGACCACCAACAAAATCATCATAGAAATCCGCGCCGGCGCGGGCGGCGACGAGGCGTCCATCTTCGCCGGCGACCTGGCGCGCATGTATCAGCGTTACTCCGCACGCCGCAACTGGACGTTCTCCATTTTAGATTCAAGCCAAAACTCGCAGGGATATAAAAGCCTCGTCGCCGAAATAAAAGGCGAAGGCTGCTACGAAGCCTTGAAACACGAATCGGGCGTGCACCGCGTGCAACGCATTCCCGCTACCGAGAAGGCCGGACGCGTGCACACCTCGACCGCCTCGGTCGCCATCCTGCCGATCGTCGAAGCCAAGGAGGTCCACATCGCCGACCACGATCTGGAAGTGACGTTCTCACGCGCCGGAGGACCGGGCGGGCAAAACGTCAATAAAGTGGAAACTGCGGTGCGTATTTTGCACAAGCCGAGCGGCATCGTCGTCGCATCGCGCGAAGAGCGCTCGCAATACGCGAATCGCGAGAAAGCGATGGATGTTTTGCGCGCCAAGCTCTACGAGATCGAACAGACCCGCGCCACCGGCAACGTCGCCGATATGCGTCGCGAGCAGGTGGGTACCGCCGACCGTTCCGAGAAGATCCGCACCTATAACTTCCCCGACGACCGCATCACCGATCACCGTATCGGCAAGAAGTGGCATAACATCGAAAAGATCATGGAAGGTGATTTCGACCCGATCGTAAAGGCGTTCGAAAAATAAGGACAGAAGAAAACAAAACCCCTCTCTTTTTTGACCGTTGTGTCCGCACAGCAGGTCAAAAAAGAGAGGGGTTTTGTTTTCTCTTACTCGTCTACGCCAAATCGCTTATAGTTATACGTCTTTGCACCCTTGCCGAACCAGTGCTCGATCTCATGCTCCGCCTCTTCTGGAGTTTCGGATGCATGTACCAGGTTCATGACAGCACGCTTTTCCTTGTTTGCAAGCAACGGCGAATCGATGGAAAAATCGCCGCGGATAGTACCTACTTCTGCCATATACGGCAATGTCGGGCCGGCGATCTTGCGCACGACATCAACGGCATGGATTCCCTGCACCACCATGCGCACAAGCGGCGCAGAAATCATATAATCCACAAGCCACTTTCTCACCTCCTTACCGATCTCAAGGTCGTTTTCCATGCCCAGCTCAACCTTCGGGTCAAAACCATATTTTTCGTAGGTTTTCAGGGTCTTCTGGCCAAGCCGCGCGATCCACGCCTCATCCTTCGGATAGTGATCATCGATCTGTTGCCTGGTCGGCTCAAACATCTGTAACGCCACGATCTTCAGGTCGCGCTGCTCCAAGCGACGGATTATCTCCCCCGTCAAACCCTTCCGCACACCGTCCGGCTTGATCATCACGAACGTCTGCTCTTCTTTTGGATGTTTCATAGTTTTAGTATTGTACTAAGATTTTTCTGGTTTTGCAATTTTGATACCGAGCTCTTCCAGTTGTTTTGGATCGACTTCGCTTGGAGAACCCATCATCGGATCGCGACCATCCCCTGTTTTCGGGAATGCCATCACTTCGCGGATGTTCGGCTCATTGCGCAGGAGCGAGATCAGGCGGTCCAAACCCCACGCGATGCCGCCGTGCGGCGGCGCACCGAACCCCAGCGCTTCAAGCATATGGCCAAAATTCTTATGGATACGGTCGGTCTCAAATCCCATGATCTCAAATACGGTTTCGAGCGCCTTTGGCTGATGATTGCGAATACTGCCGCCGCCGATCTCGAGCCCGTTCATGGCAATGTCATATTGCGTGGTGAGAATATCACCGATATTCCGCTTGGCAAGCAGATCATCCATAAACTCGGGCTTCGGTGCTGAAAAGGGATTATGCGTGAAGGTCCATCCGCCCTGATCGGTCTTTTCAAAGAAAGGAAAGTCGATCACCCAGCAAAAGGCAAGGAGATTCGGATCGCTTTTATCAGTGCGAATATCGGGCCGATCGGTGCCGTACTTTTCCATCGACTCCTTATAAGTGATACGCGGGAACGGGATCTCCTGTATCTTCTTCTCGGGCGCGATCGTCTGCACGAGCGCGATCAAGAGCTCCTCGTTGAGCTTCATCACATCCTCGCGGTCCACAAAGCTGAGCTCCATATCGAGCTGTGTGAATTCCGGCTGACGGTCCCCGCGCGTATCCTCGTCACGGAAACAACGCGCGATCTGGAAATATTTTTCGACGCCGCCGACCATCAATAATTGTTTATACTGCTGGGGTGATTGCGGTAATGCATAAAAATTTCCCTGCTGGATGCGCGAAGGAACCAAATAGTCTCGCGCGCCCTCCGGCGTGGATTTCGTCAAATTCGGCGTTTCGATCTCCAAAAACCCGCGTTCGTCCAAAAAATTGCGGACGAACGTGATGAGCCGATGGCGGAAGGCAAGGTTCTTCGCCAGCCGGTCGCGACGGATATCAAGATAGCGATACTTCAACCGAGCCTCTTCGTTGATCTCGAGACCGTCGGTGTCGACCGAGATCGGCAGCGCCTCGGCGGCATTCAAAATCTCCAGCCCGGTCGCACTTATCTCATAGTGCCCGGTCGGGATCTTTTCGTTTATCATACTCGGCGGCCGCCGTTTCACCTCGCCCTTCACCTTAACGACATACTCAAGCCGGAGTTCCGAGGCTCCGGCGACGTTCGGCCCGAAAACCACCTGCGTCATACCGCTCCGGTCGCGGAGATCGATAAAAATAAGCTTGCCGTGATCGCGGCGCGCATGCACCCATCCGAACAGCTCGACCTCTTCGTTTTCCTTACTGATGATCTCCCCAATGTCGGTTCTCATAATGATTGCGTTTATGCTAATATTAATACGATGCTTACATTCGAGCAAATGCTTATCAGGTTTGTGGTCGCGCTGGCCTTGGGGGCGATCCTTGGTCTGGAACGCGAGCTGGTGGGAAAAGAAGCGGCGGGAATACGGACGCTCATGCTCGTTACGAGCGGTGCTGCGATCTTTTCCATAGTTGCACTCGTGATCCCTTACGTCACCGCTGCGACACTTGGGACGTTGCCTGACGCAAGTCTTTTGAACAGCGGCTTCGCGATCCTCGCAAACATCGTGGTCGGCGTCGGGTTCCTCGGTGCCGGGCTGATCATCAAGACCAACGACCAACCGCACGGCGTGACGACCGCCGCGCTCGTATGGGCTGCGGCGGCGGTCGGCGTCCTGGTCGGCATCGGCCTCTTCAAATTCGCCGTGAGCGCGACGGTCATCCTCGCCATCCTCCTTTATTTCCTCCGAAAACTGAACGTCTCAGACCGCTTGGAGAAAAAGAGCGATAAAGTATAAACAAAAAAAAGGACCCTCGGAAGCCGTTCACGAAGTAAGGTCGTAGGCTTCCGAGGGTCCTTTTTATGCTTTATCGCTGGCTCTTCTCCACCTTCAAGGTATTGATGACGGTCTTTATGACGGTGTCCGGATTGAGCGACATGCTCTCGATCTTGTGTTTGACGAGGAACTTGGCGAATTCGGGATAATCTGACGGCGCCTGTCCGCAGATGCCGATATATTTATGTCTGGCCTTGCAGCTCTTGATGACCGAGGTGATGAGCGTCTTCACCGATTCATCGTTCTCGTTGGTTATCTTCTTCACCTTTTCGTTGCCATCGCGATCGATGCCCACGGTAAGTTGGGTAAGGTCGTTCGAACCGATGCTCATGCCGTCGAACACATCAAGGAACTTGTCGGCCAAGATCACGTTCGCCGGGATCTCGCACATCACATAGATCTTGAGCCCTGGCTTCCGGCTCAACCCGTTCTTCTCTATCAACCCGACCACCTTGGATCCCTCCTCTGCGGTCCTGCAGAACGGAACCATGACCTGAACGTTATTGACGCCCATTTCCTCCCTCACTTTCTTTATCGCCTTGACCTCGAGCACGAACGCATCGGCAAAATCCGGCGCATAGTAGCGCGAAGCCCCGCGCCATCCGATCATCGGATTCTCCTCCTTCGGCTCGTAGAGATCGCCGCCAACCAACGTCCGGTATTCGTTGGTCTTGAAATCGGAGAACCTCACGATCACCGGCTTCGGGTAGAACGCCGCGCCGATCTTCGCGATTCCATAGGCCAGCTTGTCCACATAAAATTGCGTCTTGTCCGAATAGCCCACGGTCTTCCTGTCTATCTCATTCACGATCTCCGCCTTCACGCGGTCCTTCTTCGCTGCAAGCTTAAGCTTCCCGTAATTCAGCAACGCGTTCGGATGGATCCCAATGTTTGAGGCAATGATGAATTCCTCGCGCGCCAATCCCACGCCGTCGTTCGGCAGGAATGATTTTTCGAAGGAAGTGTCCGGGGTGGCAATGTTCATCATGATGTGCGTCCGCGGTTTCTTCAGACCCTTAATGTTGTGATCGACGACCTTGAACGGCACTGCGCCCTCGTATACGAGTCCCTCGGTGCCCGTGGTATCGACGGTCACCACCTGTCCGGTCTTTATCTTCTTGGTGGCGTCCTCGGTACCGACCACGCAGGCGATCCCCAGCTCCCTCGATACGATCGCGGCATGAGAGGTCCTTCCGCCTTTATCGGTGATGATGGCCGAAGCTATCTTCATGATCGGCTCCCAGTCGGGATCGGTCATGCCGGTGATGAGCACTTCACCTGCCTTGAAATCCTTGATGTTCTTCGGATTGATGATCACCCGCGCCTTGCCGCCGGAGATCTTGCTCCCGACCGACGTTCCCTTGGTCACGATCTTTCCCTTACCTTCAAGAATGAATTCCTTTATCTTCGAGAAGTCGCGACCCGCCTGCACCGTCTCCGGTCTCGCCTGAACGATGAACAGCTCGCCGGTCCTGCCATCCTTGGCCCATTCCATATCCATCGGCGTCCACTTTTTATTGTGCTCGGTGTAATGCTTCTCGATAAGCGCGCCCCAGCCCGCCAGCTTCAATATCTCTTTGTCGGTGAGCACCCAGCTGGTCTTTTCCGCATCGGTCGTGGGAACCACCTTCGTCTTCTTTGTGGAAACATTGCTCGCCGAAGAATAGATCATCTTCTGGTTCTTGGTGCCAAGCTTCTTGTCGATGATCGGACTCAGTCCGGCCTTGCCAAGATTCGGTTTGAAGATCAAAAATTCATCCGGCGTCACCTCGCCCTGCACGATCATCTCGCCCAACCCCCATGAAGCGTTTATCAAAACGACATCCTTGAACCCGGATTCGGTATCTACGGTGAACATGACACCGGAGCACGCCATATCGGAGCGCACCATCTTCTGTACGCCGACGGAGAGCGCCACCTTGAAGTGGTCGAAACCCTTGTCAACACGATAGGAGGTCGCCCTTTCGGTGAAAAGCGACGCCATCGCCGCGCGCACCGCGCGAACCACTTCCTCGGCACCCCGGATGTTCAAATAGGTGTCGTGCTCACCGGCAAATGATGCGCCGGGAAGGTCTTCGGCCGTGGCGGATGACCGCACGGCGACGTCGGGGTTCTTGCCATATTTCTTTTCCAGCTCGCGGTACCCCGCAATGATCTCCTCTTTTATTTCCGCCGGAAAATCGGTGGCCTTTATCGCTTCGCGGACCTTCTCGCAGCGCTTGGCAAGGTCGGGCAGGTTCTTGGTGCTGAGGCCGGTCAACGTATCCTTGATCACTTTCTTCAGCCCTGTCTTTTCCAAAAAGTATCGATAAGCGGTGGCGGTCACCACAAACCCGTTCGGGATCGGCACGCCCTGCGGCTCCAAATGCTGGATCATTTCCCCAAGCGACGCGTTCTTTCCGCCCACTTCGCCGACATCTTCGATGCCGACTTCTTTGAATTTCAATGTGAATTTATTTTTCATGGTTTAATAAGTTTTTAATTTTTAAAATATTTTTTTAGTTGCTTCGACCTCGTCAGGATCTTTGACCTTTTTCAATACCATTGTATCACACATCGTGGCGGGTCGGTGATGACGTTTGTATGCGCCATAGTCGGTTATATTTTGCCACGCGTTCGCCGCGCACGGGCGCGCCTGCCTTAAGGCCGAAACATCCGAAGGCCCAGGCGAGATCGGCGATGAAGTCGTCGTTGGTCTCCCCGCTCCGGTGGCTTACGATGCACTCGATGTTGTTCTCCCGCGCCAACCGCATTGTGGCGAGCGTTTCCGAAAGTGTGCCAACCTGATTCGGCTTGATGATAAGCGCATCGACGCTTTTACCATCGATCGCCTTTTGAAGCCGCGCCACGCTCGTCGTTGTAAGATCGTCTCCTACCACGCGGACGTTTCCCGAGGCCTTGAGCGCCGCGAAATGTTCGAAATCCTCTTCGGCGAAAGGGTCCTCTATGGAAAAGAGCGAAAAATCTTTGATAAGCGTGATGTACCGCTGCAGCATCATGTCCGGCGTCAATCGCTCATCGCCTATCGCGTACGTTCCATTCTCGTAAAACGACGATGCGGCGGTATCAAGCGACAATTTGACGCGGTCCGTAAGGTTTAGCTCCTTGAGCGTCGCGGCGAGCAGTTCGAGCGGCAGGCGGATGTCGGCCGTGTTGGGGACAAAGCCGCCTTCGTCGCCGAAGTTCGCCGAGCTTGATCCGAGCGCGGCGATGAGTTTGTCGCGCAATGCCGCCTGCACCGTCGTCGCGGCCGAGAGCGCCTCGCGCACGTCGTCAAATTCGGGAATGATGTGATATTCCTGGAACGCAAGCGGCGTCTTGGCATGCTTGCCGCCATTGCAAAGATTCATATAAAGGAGCGGCACCCCACGCGAGGGCTTTATATCCGCAAGCGACGGCAAATATTCGAACACTTCCTTGCCCGCCGCGGCCGCGGCCGCCTTCGCCGCCGCAATACTCACCCCGATCATCGCGTTTCCGCCCAAACGCGAACGGTCGGCAGTGCCGTCGAGGGCGATCATCGTTTCATCGATCTTCTTCTGATCAAAGACGCTCGCGCCGGCGAGCGCGGCATCGATCTCGCTCTCAATCGCCGCAACGGCCGACGACACTCCCATACCGCGGAACGCCGCAGCGCCGTCATCGCGCTTCTCTGCCGCCTCATGACTTCCCTTGCTCGCGCCCGCCGGAACGGAAAAGGTGCCGCTCGCAGAATCGCCCGCGACAACGCGAACTTCAAGAGTGGGATTCCCGCGCGAATCAAGGATCTCCCGCGCCGTTATTTTTTTTATCGTAGCGTCCATTTTATTGTTTTTATTGTTGGGTTTGTCTTAACCATATCATAAGATCGGAAACGTTAGCTCCCGTGGGGCCGGTAAACAGCAACCCTCCCGTTTTTTTGAAAAAGCTATAGGAATCAAAGTGTTTTTCGTACTCATCGGGGCTGAGCCCAAGCTCCACCGCGGCCTTCTTCGTCGCGCCGTCGACGATCGCTCCGGCACTATCGGAATTGTCGACACCATCGGACGCCACTGCCACGAAAATGTCGCCATCGCCCAAGTGCGACATGGCGGCAAGCGCAAGATACGAACAGCGTCCTCCCAATCCGGAATTTTCCGGAACCAGAAGCTTCACCTCCCCGCCACCTAAAGCAACCTCTTGCGCTCCTGCGGCATCCTTCAATGAAGCGAGCGCGGCCTCCGGTGCGCTGTAAATTTCGGACGAGACGACGTTCGCTTTATAACCCTGCCGCACGGCCTCCTCCGCCATCGCACGGAGTGCCTCGCCGTTCGAAACCAGGAGGATGTTATGGACCTTCTCGAAAAAGATGTCGTCCTTCGGCGTCTCCGTAAGGTCGAACCCGGTGAGGTGATATCTATCGAGGACCGCCCGCGCATCGGCAATCGTGCTCTTGTCCTTGAACGTAGGGCCGGAGGCGACTTCTTCAATATGATCGCCGGGTACGTCGCAAAAAATAAGTCCCACGACCGTCGCGGGATAGAGCAGTTTCGCCAATCCCCCGCCCTTCAACGCCGAGAGATGCTTACGCACCGTGTTCAATTCCTCGATATCGCCGCCGATGCGGAGAAAATCGTCATATAATTTTTTCCCCTGCGTGCATTCCGAAGCGGGCCAGCATAACAAAGAGGATCCTCCGCCGGACACCACGACAAGAACAAGGTCGTCCGCCGTGATCTCCTTGGCAAGCGTGACGATGTGTTCGGTGGCAAGAAAATTCTGCTCGGACGGTTCGGGATGGGTCCCGACAAAATTGGCGATGTACTCACATTTCACATCCTTCACATCGATGACCACGCCATCCTTCACCCTGTCATGCAAGATCGCCACAAGCGAACCGGCTGCTTCGCACGAAGCCTTCCCGAAGCCGACGATGCGGATCGACTTGAACTTTGCGAGATCAAGCTCGAGGTCCTTTATCTTGAGCTTCATACCGTCCTCGGTGAGCGTGATTGCCGCAGTGACGGCGCGCTCGGTATCGATGGCGTTGAGCCCCGCTTCCGCGATCGCAAGCGCTGCCGTGCGCCCGGGCGCACCCGCCGCAAGTTCCGCAAGGTTCTGGATCGTGATGCGCGGCATATCAGCTGACGATATTCTGCGGAGTGCCGCCTATGAATAAAATGATGTTCTGGATCGTCGTCTTGTTTATTTCAGCCACCGCTTCCTGGGTATAGAACGCAACGTGCGGGGTAAAGATGACGTTCGGGAGATCTACGAGAGCCATGTCTTCGGTGACGATCTCCGAAGCCACTCCCATCTTCACGCTCCGCTCGGATTCAAGGACATCGATGCCTGCTCCCGCGAGTGTGCCGTCGGCAAGCGCTCCCAATAACGCCTTCGTATCGATCAGATCGCCGCGCGCAGTGTTCACAAGATACGCACCCTTCTTTATAAGCGAGATGTTGGTCTCGTTGAGAATATGATGCGTCCCTTCGTTATAAGGAAGATGGAATGTGAGAATGTCCGACTGCGACAAGAGCGACGGCAGGTCGAGGTAGGCGAAGCCGGTCTTCTGAGCGAACGCATCATCATGGATGACGTCGTAGGCGACGACATTCATCGCGAACGCCTTTGCGATCGTGATCACGTTCTTTCCGATCCGTCCGGTGCCAAGAACGCCAAGCGTCTTTCCTTCAAGGTTGAATCCTTCGAGCCCAAGGATGGAAAAGCTTTTCTCGTCGCGGACCCGCGCGCGTGCGGGAAAAAGCTTTCGGGAAAGGCTGAGAATGAGTCCGAAAGCATACTCCGCCACCGTGCGCGAACCGTACGCAGGCACGTTCGCAACGACAATCCCCTTCGCCTTGGCGCTCGCAATATCAATATGATCGAATCCCGTCGAGCGGGTCGTGATAAGTTTGGTGGCCCGAAGCGCCGCGATGATATCGGCCGAAACCTCCGAATTGATGAATACCGAGATGGCATCGGCATCGGCCGCAAGACCGACATTTTCTTTCGTCAGCGCACCGTCGTAGAACTGGACCGTGTGACCAACGAACGCCTTCGTTATCTCGTCCCGCTCCGCCGCCGCTGTCTCAAAAAATGCTATATTCATGTGGTTTATTATGTTGGTTTTCTTCTTTTAGTATACCATACCGCGCCTCATTTATGTCGCCGGTTCGGTCAAAATATACGACGGGAGCTTATTGAGATCTATACCCGATGTTCCGTCTTTATTGATGATAAAAGTGAAACCGAAGGGATCCTGCGGAATCGCGGAAAGGATGCCCTTAGCGACCAGCTCGGACGTCGAGGTGGGATAGACACCATATTGTTCTTTGTATTGCGCTGCAGCGGCCTGAATGATATCAAGATCGTCCAGATGGTCTATGTAGGTCTGCGCACGCTCTTTCGTGAACTCATCATTCGTGCTGTCGCGGATCGTGGTCCACAATTCCTTTGTGGTCTCACGCTGGTTCGAACCGATGCCGAAGTTGAGCGAAAAACGCTCCGCGAACTGCGGGACGCCCGGCGTACGCGCGGCGATGTCGAAATACAACAGAGCGTCCTTCATGTCGTTCAAACCGAGGTAGTAATTCATCGCCATATAATACGCGATACGCCAGTCCGGATCGGCGGTTTGTAACCCCCGGTTGCCAATGACCATGGCATCCTTAAGCCCGTCAGGAAACGCCTTGGTGGGAACTGCCGGCAAGGTAAGCACGGAGAACGCGTAAGGATAGCTCATTTTGGGATCGACGGCGTTCACGAACGCCTCGTCGCCAAGATATTCCGTTCTGTCCCGAAAAAGATCCAATATTTCCGGCATGGTGGTCGCCCATAGGAACGAGGCGATGGCGGGAGAAAATCCAAGGTCCGCCATGCGGATCATGAGCGGGGAGACACCGCTCCCGCTCGCGCTTGGCGCCAACGGAACCTTTGTTGCGTCATATTCGTACTGCAAAAAGACGATAAGGAGGAGAAGGAGCGCCAGTAAAACTGATTTTGAGAACCGGAAGGATCGGGCGGTCGCCATGGCGTCAGATTTCTTTTTTATCGAAGATCCAGATCGCCGCAGACAAAAGAAGGATGATATACACCGCCGCGTAGGCGACCGCGAGCGCGAACGACGTGAATGGCATTGCCACCGCATGGATGGCAAGGTCGCGCGCATCGAACTTCTCCAAGTTCGGGAAGACGTAATACAAAATTTCCACCAGGACGAACCTCATCCCGCCGAGGCCGATCTGTTTCGCGGCGTCGAGGATGGTGCTCACCACGTGGCCAAGGAAGAAAACGCCGGAGGTGTAGACAATGGAGAGTAACGAGCTCGAAAACGTCGAGACGAAGATCGCGAACGCCAGAAAGAGCGCCATCTCGAGGAACTGCATGGCGATGGCAAGCAGGCCGAGCGTATCGAAACCGCCGTGCTCATAGAGGATAAGCCCGATGTACGCCACGCTCAGGATCACGCTCGCGAAAAGCAACACCATACAGAGCCCGAAGAACTTTCCGAGCACGAACTGGGCGCGGGAGACCGGCTTGGAAAGGATGAAATAGACCACTTTCCTGTCCACGTCTTTGAAGAACGATGTCGTGCCGAGGAAAAGCGCGACGATGGCGTTGAAGAAATATATCCCTGTGAGGCCGAAGCTTTTCACCATCGGCAATTCCTTAAGGACGAGGTCGGAAAGGAAGAGCGTGAAGAAGATATAGAGCAGGCCGAAAATGATGATGCCATAAAGAATCTTTTCGCGGACCTCGAGCTTCAGCGTATTCTTGGCAATGACGAAAATGTTTCTCATGCTTTTTGTGCTTCGTGCGCTTCGACGACCTCCACGAACCGCTCCTCGAGCGGCTTACCGGCGCAAAATTCCTTCACCGAGCCGGAATAGAGCAATTTTCCCTGATGGATGATGCCCACCTCATCGCAGATCTCCTCAACGTCATAGAGGATGTGCGTATTGAGGAATATTCTCCTCCCCTCTTTTTTTAAATCGAGCATCACCTCTTTCATCTCGCGGCGACCGATGGGGTCGAGGCCATCAAGCGGTTCGTCGAGAAAAAGATATTCCGGATCGTTCACGAGCGCCTGCGCAAAACCAAGCCGCTGGCGCATGCCCTTTGAATAAGTGCGGATCTCGTAATCACGTGCACCATAGATGCCGACCTTCTTTAAAAGATCTTCGTAGTGTGCCTGCGCGTTGCCGCCGCCTTCGAACAGTTCGTCGCAAAAACGCAAAAATTCCATTCCGGTCATCCGCTCGTAGAAATACGGCGTCTCCGGCATGTAACCGATCTTCTTTTTGAAGATCGGATGGGTCGCGAGCGAGCCGTCGATCGTGATCGTGCCGCTCGTGGGCGCCAGCAACCCCACGATGATCTTCATGATCGTCGTCTTCCCCGCCCCGTTCTGTCCCAGAAACCCGAAGATGGGAACGTCGACGGAAAGGGTAAAATCATCAACCGCCACCCGCTTTTTATAGGCTTTCGTCAGATGCGAGAATTCAACCATGGGTATATAATAGCATATGAACTAATGGCACAACCAATCCTCATTCTCTTCGGCGGCGTTTCGGCGGAACACGAGGTCTCGGTGATAACGGGGCTTCAGGTCGTCGAGAACATCGACCGCGAGAAGTATATCCCTTATACGATTTACGTCACCAAAAAGGGCGAGCTGCTCTATCTGCCCGGGTTGGAAAACCGGGGCGGTTTTTTTAGCGTGCCGCGAAAGGCGGTGACGTTCGGACGCGACGCCAAGGGCGGCTTCGTGCAGGTAAGCGGGGCGCTGCGCGCGGAAAAGATATATCCCTACGCGGCATATTTGGCATTCCATGGCGGCAAGGGAGAAAGCGGGCCGATGCAGGGTTTGTTGGAATCAATGGAGATCCCTTTCACGTCGTCGGGACAGGAAGCATCAGCGGTGGTGATGAACAAGGCGCTGACGCGGCGCGTGGCTGAGACCGTCGGGATCCCCATCGCGCCCGGAATGAGCGTGTTCGCGGCGGAAATAAAAAAAGATGCCGCGGGCGTTGCCGCGGCGATCACAAAAAAGATAACACTCCCCGTCATCATAAAACCGGTGCATCTCGGTTCGAGCATCGGGCTCAATGTCGCGCGAACGGATGTCGAACTGCAGAAATTCCTGCTTGAGGCGGCATTCATCGATAACGAGATCCTCGTCGAAAAATATCTTTCACTCGCCGCCGAATACAACTGCGCCGTGCGCGCCGTGAACGGCACGATCGAGACCAGCGAGATCGAACGGCCCGTCTCGAAGGACGAGATATTGAGCTTTGCCGACAAATATCAGCGCGGGGCGAAAAAGACCGGTGGCGCAAGCGGCATGGCATCGCTCAACCGCGAGTTGCCGGCAAAGATCGACGAGAAAACACAACGCGCCATTCAGGATATGGCAAAAAAGATATTCGTCGCATGCGCATGTAAAGGTATGGTGCGCATCGACTTCATGCTCACCGCCGACAAGGAACTTTTCCTCACCGAGGTGAATCCCATTCCCGGTTCCATGGCCTTCTATTTGTGGGAGGCATCTGGCATTCCGTTCAAGCAGCAGATTTCTGATTTGATAGAACAAGCCGTGCGCGACGAAACACAAACGGCATCGACGCATCTCGACTACGAAACCGATATCATAGAGAAGTTCGTGGGAACGGAAAAAAAATAATCTCCTTTTATTTCTCCGCGTCATACAAAGCCTGAACTTCCGCTGCGGAGAGCGCGCGATTGTAGACGCGGACATCGTCAATGAGACCACTGGGAGAACCCTCGTAACCTGGAATTTCCCCTATGAAGTTATGTGCATCACCCACCGTGTTCGGTGCGGTTATGGTCGCCGTTTTCGATTGATTGCCCCAATAGAAAGTTATCGTGGTCGATCCGTCGTACGTATATGCGATAAAAGTCCATTGATTGAGGGCAATAGGAACTCCCGTGAAGGTATGACCGAGAACTGCGGCGTCGCTCGTCCATCCGTATAGAAACCAACTCACGGTTTCTCCGGAGGTTCCATAGGAATATAAACCGGTCCAACTACCACCCGGAATGCTTGAGAAGTTTACCCACATAGCTATGGTTCTCGGGCTGTTACCAATCGGTAGATTGTTTCCGCCCGTGCTCACGTAGTCCGTGCTCCCATCGAACGTCCCCGCATAGGTTCCCACCTTGCCTGCTGAATAGTAGGTATTGTTCGCGCCGGTGGCCGTTCCCGTCCAGATACCGATATTGCTGTTGCCTGATTGGTCGATGCTTGAGGACCCCGTCCCTTCATCGAGCGGCCACCATCCCACGAGGCCTGAGGGGTTGAAGAGCGGGGAAATGGCAAGGGAGCTTCCCTGGGCGTTCACCTCGGGATAGCCGGGATCGACGGGATTCTGTCCGTATTGCGTCTTGTATTTCTGGGATTCGAAGAGGCTCGTGACCTCGTACTGACCTCCGTTTGTGGCATACGTATAATAGAGGCCGGTGGATGAGGTATTTGTGGGATCGGACGGGAGGGATCCCAGAGGATTCCCCGAGCTGACGCTCTGGAGGTTCACGGGGAGCCATCCTGATCCGTTCGTGTTCTTGTAGGCCTGGGGGGAGGAACACTGGTAGGTGTAGCCCATGCCTGCAGGAAGGGCGGGAAGGTTCCAGTAGGCGCAGGAGGAGGTCGTGTTTCCTGATATCGTGGGATCAGGGAGGGAGACATAGACCGAGGAAGCATTGCCCATGAAGTATCCCTGACTCCCTGCCTGGTCCGTCTGATAGAGGGAGAGGGCATGGGTCAGGGTATTCATGTCGGAGACCCGAGTGCTGTCCCTTCCCTGACGAAGCAATTCTGCGGGATTCAGGGTGAGGACGACGACCACCGCCAGGATGCTGATGATCGCGAGGACCACCAGGAGCTCGATGAGGGTGAA
>CAYQFA010000015.1:0-19455 GCA_964416665.1 uncultured Candidatus Saccharibacteria bacterium | reverse complement strand
TACCCCCTTAACTAGGGTTCCTACAGGCATTGTTTTTTCAATGTTTTCCCATGGGTTCATGCTTAATTGCTTCACTCCAAGGGTAATTTTTTTGCTCTCTTTGTCGACGGAAAGAATCACAGCATCGACAATATCGCCTTTCTTCAAATATTTCACGACACCGTCCTTGCCGAAAAGAAACTCGTCATTGCCGACTCCTGCCGTTATCATAAGCCAAACGATGCGCGGCGCCGTGCGCGGCAGTGCCGCCACAAGTTCAGCGCGCAAAAAGACCCCTTCGATCCCTTCTTTCTGGATCATCTTCACCGGGTCGGGAGAGCGGTTTGAGGCCACAACCCTCCAACCCTTTTCGTGCAACTGCCGCGCGACGTTGGCGCCCATCTTGCCCAAGCCGAAGATAGCGATCTCTTTAGGGAGTGGTCGGCGCACAGACTGTGATGACTGTGACGATTCGTCCATCACCTGCGCCTCGATTGCGATCGCGGGACTGTCCGGCACGTAGCGATGCAGCGACACTGCACCCTTGTTCCACGCGCCTACGATCGGGTCGATAAAACGCCACATAGCGGAAACCTCGTCGCTTGAGATAAATAAAGTCTGATCACCCGCAATACAGTCGAGCAACAGTTTTTCATATTCCTCGGTGTACTGTGATTTGCGCTCCGAACGGCGAAGGTCGAACTCGAACACGCGCTCTTCGACCTCCATTTCAAATCCCGGCTTCTTCGCCCAAAAGCGGATAGTGATCCCTTCGGCAGGGTCCTGATGGAAAACGATCGAGTTGCGATAATGCCGCTCCGGCGGACATAAACACGGGCTAGGATGCTTGAACATCACCTCGATTTCCGTTATCTCCTTATTTTCCTTCGGATCGATCAACCGTTTTCCCGCCTCCATAATGATCGGCACGCCCTCCCAACGCGGATGCGAAAGATAACCACGCACACGGAAATATGTTTCGGTTTGCGAATCCGACGCCACGCCCTTTATTTTATGATAACCCTCGTATTGCGCACGGAATGTCGATCTTTTTATTTCCGCGAGTGATGGCAATTTGAGCGTTCGCAGAATTTCCGCACGCTTGCCCCTGATCGCGTCGGCGCTCAAACTGGTCGGCTGATCCATTGTGGTAAGCGCAAGCATCTGCAACAGGTGGTTTTGGCCGACATCGCGAAGAGCACCGACGCTTTCATAGAACGGCCCGCGATCTTCCACGCCGACATTCTCAAACTCCCGAATCGTGATCTTTTCGATAAGTTCCTTCCCCCAACTGCCCTCGAAAAGATTGTTGTAAAAACGGAACGTCAGGATATTCTGGAACGTTTCCTTCGCAAGATAATGGTCGATGCGATATATCTGATCCTCTTTAAAGAGCTTTGCAAGTTGCGCGTCAAGGTCGCGGGCGCTCTTTTCGTCGTTACCGAATGGTTTTTCCACCACGATACGCGTCCATCCTTCCGTTTTATCGCAAAGCTCCGTCAACCTTGCCTTATGGATATTCTCGAAGATCATCTTATAGAACTGCGGCGGGACGGAAAGATAAAAAAGCTTGTTGGAACAGGTCCCGCGTTCGGCATCGATCTTCTGGAGCGCCTCGCCCAGCGCGACATAATCCTCGAATACATTGAAGGTGACCTTGTGGTAAACGACCATTTGCAGAAATGCCGCGACCATCTCGCTGGAAGCATTTTTTACCTTTACCGCCAAAATGGCCGCAATATGCCCGCGCAGCTCCTCATCGTGCCAATCGCGCCGGGAGATACCGACGATCCGAAACTCACGAGGCAACGCCCCGTCTTCGAACAAACTAAAAAGCGCCGGGACGATTTTTTTCGCCATCAGATCCCCCGTCGCACCCAAAATGACAAAAGTCGTTGGAATGATTTTTTTGTGCTCCATGTGGTTGTAATTGTAATACACCGGAACGCAAAAGAAAATTCACAAGTGCTATTCCTCTATTTTATACCCATATCCATGGATGGTTTTGATGAGTTTCTTCTTATAGTTATCATCTATTTTAGAGCGGAGAAAGCGTATGTGGACATCCACGGTATTGGTAAACGGATCGGCGTTCATATCCCAGACGTGCTCCAAGATCATCCCGCGCGTAAGCGTGGTGCCAGCATTGCGCATCATATATTCCAAAAGTGCGAACTCCTTGCGATTAAGTGCGATCGGTCGGCCGCGACGCGAGACCGTATGGGTTAGCGTATCCATCTCAAGGTCGGCGATGACAAGCTTCGGCCCTGTTATTTTCTTCTCGCGCCGCAAGAGCGCACGGATTCGCGCAAGTAATTCCGCCGCAAAGAACGGTTTTGTAAGATAATCGTCAGCACCCAAATTGAGCGCGGAAATTTTTGTTTGGGCGTCGTTGATGACCGAAAGCACGAGAATGGGGAATGTTTTCCCCCGCTCCCGGATCGCCTCGCAGGTATCAAGCCCGCTGTCGCCGCTACCAAGATTGATATCCAAGATAGCCAGGTCATATTGGTTGACCTTGGCCCACATAAGCCCGCGCAAACCGCTCTGCGCCCAATCCACCGCAAAGTGCTCGGCCCTCAAACTATTGATCACAAATTCGGCGATCGCCTCATCGTCCTCGACAAGAAGAATTCTCATGCTTTCACTATAGCGAGCCGAACATTAAGAAAAGATTAAGAAAATCTCTTCTTTCTGGGGATAACTCAATAACCTATTGGCCCGACGAAGTCGAGACCCCAAGTAATTCAACAGTAAAGTGCAACGTGGCGTTCGGCGGGATAGGTCCATACCCCGACGCACCGTAGCCTAGATCTGACGGGATTACCAACTCACGCTTACCACCGATTCGCATGCCGAGCACACCCAGATTCCATCCTTGTATAACGCCGCCGGGGCCGTTATTGCCGAGTACGAAACTGAATGGCGTTCGTCCCGGCTTGAGCGAACTGTCGAACACCGTACCGTCATCCAATGAGCCCGTGTAATTTACTGTAACCGTATCGCCATTTTGCGCGATCGCACCGGTACCAACGGTTACGTCAGTGATCTTTAAATTGTCCATGGGTTGTGTTGTTGTTTGATTTTGTGTTTGAGATTGC
This sequence comes from uncultured Candidatus Saccharibacteria bacterium, assembly GCA_964416665.1. Classification (GTDB taxonomy): domain Bacteria; phylum Patescibacteriota; class Minisyncoccia; order UBA6257; family 2-01-FULL-56-20; genus JAKAGE01. The sequence goes on along the minus strand of CAYQFA010000015.1, from coordinate 16,375 downwards.
CCTTGGGTCGTGGTCGCGGTGTTCTGTATCTGATCCTGAGTCTGCGCCGTTGTCACGACCGGCTGATTATTGAGAACATTGTTAGCGTACCACATCGCGCCGGCAATGATACCCGCACCGACGACGACGAAAATAATGAGAAGAACAGTTCGTTGAGTTGCGGATCCTTCCATGATCGTCCTTTTTTATTATAGTGAGTTTATGAAATTTTCGCCCCGGGCGCGACGTCGCCCTCTGGCAATAATAGCACCGGCGACTCGTCGGCTCCATGCGCGGCGAGCAGCATGCCCTGGCTCTCGTGGCCCATCAGCATCCGCGGCTCCAGGTTCGCGATAATGACCACTTTTTTGCCGATAAGGCTTTCCGGCGTATACACCTTCGCGATTCCCGACAATATTTGCCGCTCCTCGCCAATGTTCACCTTGAGCTTCAGTAATTTGTCCGACCCTTCGACCCGCTCCGCCGCAACTACCTCTCCCACCCGCAGATCCACGTTTTTGAATTCATCTATGGTCATGGTTGATATTTTAACACAAATTTATTTTCCTTTCCGGCGATAGGCCTTTTTGATCTTCCAATATGCCGTGTCGGCACCGGAACCCGAACCCTTTTGCGCGTTCGCCCGGAGCAGCTTTGCCGGATATTTCTTGTTGCTGTGCGCCAACTTGGCACGAATGATCTTTTCACTATCCAGCCCCAAAAGTACCGCCATCTCCAAACAATAAATGAGCACATCGGCGAGCTCCTTTTTTATCGCCTCAAGCTTCTCTTTATCCCCTTTGACCTCCTCCAACGGCAAATTTTCCCACTGGAACAGTTCGAGCAACTCAGCCCCCTCGATCATAATGGACTTCGCGAGATCGGATGGGCGAAGCGTATCCCATCGCCGTGCTTTTAAGAATTTTTTAACGCTCTTTTCGAGATCCTTCATATTTCTATATTACACTATTTATCCTCCTGTCACCTCGTGCTTCGGACCGGACTTCGCGAGCGTGAATCGCTGATGTTCCTCCGTATTCAAAAGGCCACACCGCTTATATTTCTTACCGCTCCCGCACGGGCACTGATCGTTCCGGCCGACTTTCTCGCCGCCGCTCACTGCACCGCCCGGAGCGGTATTCACCGATTTCGGTATTTGCATGGCAGCTCCGCCGTTTCCGCTACCGCCGCCCACGGTATTTCCGGCCGGCACCGTCGCAAGTTTGAAAAGGTTATTGAATACCCACGCGTTGAAATTGCCCCAGAATGTCTTGAAAAGACGGCTTGCCTCGTGGCGGTATTCCACGAGCGGATCACGTTGCGCATACGCGCGCAGGCCGACCGACTCGGAAAGCGCCTCAAGGTCTTCAAGGTTCGTCATCCAAAGCATGTCGAGGATGCCCAAAAGCTGATTTTTAGCGAACGGATGTTCGGCGATCACCGCGCTTTTTTCTTCTATAAGCTTCCGATAATGCTCGATGTCTTTTTTCTCTCCGCCTGCGCTGACGACCTCATCGCCCTTCAAGATCGCAGCCTCTTTTAATGCTTTGGTTATCTCCGTTCGCGTTGCGGCGGGATTTTCTATAAACGCACCGCCAAAAATCGCATCAAAGTGCGAGAGCGCCGCATCCGAGATCGCCACGGCCAAGGCTTCTTTATCCAACATCGCCAACAATTCACGCCGACGTTTATAGACCGCGCCGCGCTGCTTGTTCAACACATCGTCATACTCGAGAAGATGTTTGCGAAGATCGAAGTTCGCGCCTTCCACTTTTTCCTGCGCCTGTGCGACAGCCTTTGTCACCATGCCAAACTCGATTGGCTCATCCTCGGGAAGATCAAAACGCTCCATGATGCCCTTGATCTTGTCGCCGCCGAAAACGCGCAAAAGATCGTCATCGAGCGAAAGGAAAAATTGCGACGAACCGGGATCGCCCTGTCTGCCGGCGCGCCCACGCAACTGGTTATCGATGCGCCGCGCTTCGTGGCGATCGGTGCCGACCACATGCAAGCCGCCAAGCGTCCGCACGAGTTCAGCCTCCTTCGGGTCCGGCGGATTGCCGCCAAGGAGAATATCAACGCCGCGGCCGGCGACGTTGGTCGCCACCGTGACCGCCCCCGGACGGCCTGCCTGCGCAATGATCGCGCCCTCGCGTTCGTTGTTCTTCGCATTCAACACCTCATGCTGGATCCCCGCCTGCGAAAGAGCCGCGGAAATGATCTCGTTCTTGGCAATGGAGGTCGTGCCGAGCAGGACCGGCTGGCCCTTCTTCTGCCGCTCGCGCACATCCTTCGCAATGGCGTTCAACTTCGCCTGAAAATTTTTATAGATGAGGTCGTTCAGATCCTTACGCGCCAACGCACGGTTCGGCGGAATGCTCACCACCTCCAAGTTGTATACTTTGAAAAATTCCTCGGCGGACGTCTGCGCGGTTCCCGTCATACCGCCGATCTTTTTGTACATACGGAAATAGTTCTGGATCGAAATTTTGGCATACGTACGTGATTCCTGCTGGATCACCACCCCTTCCTTTGCCTCGATCGCCTGATGCAGACCGGCCTGATAACGGCGGCCGACGAGCAAACGTCCGGTGAATTCGTCGACGATAAAAACCTCGCCATTCTTCACCACGTAATCGCGGTCGCGGAAAAAGAGCGCTTGCGCCTTCAAGCTCTCTTCCAAATAGTGCACCATACGGATGTTCTCCGGCGCATAGATATTTTGTACTCCGACCATCTTCTCGACTTTCTCGATACCGTTATCGTTGATAGAAACCGTCTTCCGTTTCTCGTCGACATCGTAATCCGTATCCTTCTCCAAATGTGCCGCCACCCGTGCAAAAGTCTTGTAAAAATCGCTTGATTGCGCGTCCGGCGCGGCAATGATAAGCGGCGTACGCGCCTCATCTATTAATATGCTGTCCACCTCGTCGATGATCGCAAAATTGTGCCCGCGCTGCACCTGCGCCTCCAATTGGTAAACGAGATTGTCGCGCAGGAAATCAAAACCGAACTCATGATTGGTGCCATAGGTGATGTCGGCCAGATATGCCTCGCGACGTTGGATCGGTCGGAGAAATTCCTGCTGCACCAAAAAGCTTCCCGTCGTATCCACTTCCTTGTCGATCAATTTCTCGGCGACCTCGGGAATCTTCCACTCGGGATCATAAAGGAACGCGCCGGCAGGAGTGATGCACGCGACCGTAAGTCCGAGCGCGCGATAGATCTGTCCCATCCACACCGCATCGCGCCGTGACAAATATTCGTTCACCGTGACCACGTGCACACCCTCACCCGCGAGCGCATTCAAGTATGCCGGTGCGACGCCGGCCAATGTTTTTCCTTCACCGGTCATCATCTCCGCGATCGCACCGTCGTGCAACACAAGCCCGCCCAAAAGCTGGACATCGAACGGCCGCTGACCGAGCGTGCGTTTCGCCGCCTCGCGGACGATCGCGAACGCCTCCACGGTAACGTCGTCGAGCGTCGCGCCCTCCTTTACCTTCTCCCTCAGCGCCAAACTCCGCGCCTTGAGGTCGTCGTTGCTGAGCGGCAGCAAACCCTCCTCTAAAGCGTTGATTTCCTGCACTTTTGCCTCCAATCCCGAAATGGAGCGCTTTTGAAACATCTTTTTTAGACCTTCAAGCATGATGCCTATTCTACAATTTTTCAGGAATATTGTACATTGACCGACAACAAAAAGCCCCGCCGTGAGGCGGGGCTTTCGAAGCACTAGACGCGCTTCTTCGCGACTTTCTTCTTTGCCGCTTTCTTCGCCGGCTTCTTCGCTTTCTTTGCTGCCATACTAGTAATGTTTTTTATTTTGTAATTGGGTTGCGACCACTCCAATCTTTTTCCCCGCAACCGATCAACACGCTTGAAAGGTTCGAGTGAAAAATTTACCTTACTTCTAGTATAGCAAAACGGCTTTTATGCTTTTGAAATTTCTGTGGATAACTCTAGTCGCCTCAGGTAACGGCATCTACACGATATGATATTTTTTTAGCGCAGGAATATACTTTTCGCACGACAATGCCGTGATGTCGTCCGGCGTATCGCTTGCATGGGCGAATATTTGTTTCTCGATCGCATGCAGCGCGGCGGCGAACACGGCGGCGCTCGAAGCGTCTTCCTTCTGATCGATGAGATCGGCATAACGACGATTCGCCTCCTCCAAACGCTCGGTGAGGGTGACGACGCCCTGCGGCGCAACGCGCATATCGGCATACGCCGCTATCTTCTTCTCGAATGAATCACTTTTTTCGTTCTCGCCGGCCTGCGAAAAGCCCACGGCGTCAATATAACTCACCGTCCGCTCGGAAACCCCGATTTCACGGGCTATCGCGAGTGTTGCGACGTGTTCGTCGGAGCCGTATTTTCCCCGCCATTCCTCCTTCACTCCTTCCCAATAGTCACGACCTTGTGGCTCAAGAAATTCCGGAAAGACCGTGAGATCAAACTTCAGGATGTTCCCCATGTCGTGGAGCAGACATGCCGAGATCAATTCCTCGGTATGCAGCGGTTCGAAAATTGCCTGCGTGATAGCATAGGCGACCGCAGCAACGCGAAGCTGATGCGCGGCGAGCTGGGGCATTATCTTATAGGTGTCGTAAAGTTCCAGGATTACTTTCGACATGATGGTGCTTCCTATTCTTTTTTTTCGTCGCGATGCCGATCGAAATACTGATCCTTGTATTTCTCGATCTCCATCTGGATCATTTCGCGCACATTGTCAATCGCCGTACGGATATCGGCTGCGGACGCCTCGGCACGCAACGCCTTCTTCGGCAAGCGAATATCGATGGCGGCCATAAAAACATCGTCACCCTTTTTGTGATGCGCCGAGGTGCGCGAAACTTCCAGCCAAAGTTCAACCTCGCCGGACTTTTCAAAGTGTTTTAAAAACTTCCCGAGTGGGGCGAGTTTCTTTTCGATATAGACCTCAAGCGCCGGCGTGACATCGAGTGTTTTTTTGGTGGTAATTTTCATTACCTTTATTATACACTAAACGATCTGGATTTCTTCCTCTAGCTGGACGCCGAACTTCTTGTAAACCTCCGCTTTTGCTAGGGTAATGAGGCTTTTCGCGTCGCAGGAGCTTGCGTTCAACGCGTTGACGATGAAATTGGGATGCTTTGGTGAGATCATGGCACCCCCGACGCTCACCCCGCGCAGTCCCGACTCGGAAATAAGCTTCGCGGCCGAGATGACCGGGAAAGGATCCGTCTTCACGGAAAAATGCGATCCGCGGAACGCAAGTTCTCGCTCCTTGATCGCCTTTTCATATTTCGGACTCCCTTTTTCGTGGATGGCATGCAATGGGATATTTTTGAACGTGCTGCCGATGTTCGGATAGTCGAGCGGATGGGTCTTCTTGCGATACTCGATCTTTTCCTTGATGGACCGCAGGATCGCCTTCTTGTCACCTTTCATCAACTTCAATTCCACCGAAAGGATGATCTCCGCGCCGCGTTTCTTTTTGAAAATACTGTCGCGATATTTGAACGCGCACTCCCGGGCCGAACGCTCGACAATCTTCATTGTCTTCGTATCAAAGCTCCGGACGGAAACAATATTGTCCTTCGTTTCGCCGCCGAAGCATCCGGCATTTCCGCGGACCGCACCGCCAATGGTTCCCGGCAACCCACCTGCCCATTCAAGTCCGGAAAGCGATTTCCCTGCCGCAAAATTCAAAAGGTCGCACATAAAAACGCCCGCGCCGACCTCGAGCGTATCCTTTTTCGCCTTAAGCGTCATGATCGCCGGGCGCAGAACAAGACCATCAAAGCCCTTGTCACAAAGCAAAAGATTGGTACCGCCAGCCAAAATGAACACCGGAAGTTTTCGCTTCTTCGCCTCACCGATGGCCCACGCCACTTCTTTTTCATTCTTCGCTTCGAAGAAAAAACGCGCCGGTCCCCCGATCTTATAGTGGCTGAATTTTGATAATGGTATATTCTCCTTAAATTTTGGCATGACACAAGATAGATCCGCCACGCTCGGGCGAATCTTTTTACTGGTTAGTTACCCCGCTTAAAGGGCTGCAAGTGGTGACCTCCGGTTCTGTTTGTATTGAACGAGTGCTCTCTCGCAGCCCTTTAAAGGGGCTAACGGATCGCTCTATGTTCCACTTGCTATAAGTATACGAAATAGCATATTGCTTGGCAAACTAAAAACCCCTTGCGGGGTCTTTAGCCAAACAGAATCGTGTGGGATATGCCTTAATCGATATCATCGCTAAGGTATACTCGCACTCATTCGCTAGTATTATAGCAGGAACAGCAGTCTTATGCAAGCAGGCGCACATATTTCTGACGACTTATTCTTATCAGGAGTCAGAAATATGTGCGCCTGCTTGCATAAGACCATCCCGCCATAATACTAGCTCTCTTTCTTTTTGAAGACCCAAAACTTGTAACCGATGAAGTTCCAAATGAACGCAGCTGCGACACCGACAAGCGCGCCGATGTTCGCCCACAGATTCGGCGATACCGAAGCGGGACGCGAGACGTTGCTGAACACGTATGAGGCCAGACCGACGTTCAACAAGAATCCCACGAACGCCACGCCGTAGAACTCGATCGTTTGTTTCGCGCTCGCAGGCTCCTGCGAGTAGAACGTCCAGTATTTGTTCCAAAGGAAACTATTTGTCGTCGCCGCTATCCATGAAACGGTCTTAAAGACACGATACTCCCACGCGCCCGGCGTGCCGAACATCAGGATCTCGAGGTTCAAGACGCCGATATCCACAAAAGTGTTCAGCACTCCGACCGCGGCGAATTTGCCGAACTGATAGATGACCGGCACCAGTTTCCCGACAAAATACAAGATCATGAGCGCGAGCGGCGCGAGGACGGTAAACCCGACGAACACCGCGAGCCGCAAAGGCCACGTCAATAGATCGGCATGCGCCGCTCCTATGAGCGTGGAGAGAATGGGTTGGATCAGAAGCCCAACGCCCGCGCCGATGACCGTGATCGCCTTCCAATCTTTCTTATTCATGGCGAGATATTACCGCAATGCGTACGTTATCGTGACGTCGTCGGTCACATCCTCAGAGCCCGGCTGAATGGTCGGCGTCACCGGTGCAGACGCGCCCATCACGCTCATGCCCGACGCCATATTGTAAACCGGTGTAGGATACGGTATCACACCGTTCTCATTCATCGTCATAACTTTACCAAGCGATGCACCGGCCTGCGAAGCCAACGCTTTGGCCTTCGCCTCCGCTTTGTTTATCGCATCGGTACGCGCAGCGGCCATGAGGTCGTCGTTGTCGTTAAAGGTAAAGTTCACACCACCGATCTCGTTCACGCCAAGCGGCGCCAGTCCACCGAGCACCGTCGCGACGTTCGTAAGATCATGGATCTTCACTTCGACCGTCTGCGTAAGTGTATAGCCTATTATCTTGTTCGGGTTCTGGTTGGACGCCAGCGGCATATTATAGTTGTAATTCGGCGAGAGGTCGTAGCCGGTCGTCTGAATGTCGCTCGTCGCAATATTCTTCGAACCGAGGAACTGCATCACGGTGTTCATCTTGGTATTGTTGTCCGTAGAAAGGCTCTGCGGATCCGCACCCTGCGATACCACCGAAAAGGAGATCTCGGCTAGATCCGGCGTTGCTGTTGTCTTTCCCTCCGCACTCACCGTGATCTGCCGCGCAGGCGTCAAAGAATTCTCATATTGCACTGCGGAAGGCAACGCACCCGCCAGAACAAAAACGATCAGCACGACGACCAACACATTGATCAGTACCCAAAACCACGTCCTCGCTTTTATTTCATTCATAGTTATATAGTTTTTATTATTTTTTTAAATTCACCGGCCTTGAGGCTCGCACCACCGACGAGCGCACCGTCAATCTCCTTTAATTGTACATAATCGCGCGCATTCGCACCATCCACCGAACCGCCATAGAGCACTTTGATGTTTTTGAACGATCGTGCCGTGGTCTTTTTTATACATCGCGCCATCGCCGCGGCATCCTTTGGCGCGGCGCTTCGTCCCGTGCCGATGGCCCAGATCGGTTCATAGGCGATAATGATATTCCCCTGCCGGACGTTCTGTAAATCTTTTTTTAATTGGGATTTAACAAATGCCTCCGCGGCCCGCGTGCCTTTTTTTCGGATTGCCAGCGATTCGCCCACGCAAAGGATCACAGCAAGCCCGTCGCGCACCGCAAGCTTCACCTTTTTATTCACCATCACATCGGTTTCCTTGAACCACTTGCGCCGCTCGGAGTGGCCGACAATCACATACTGCACACCGAGCGATGAAAGCATTTTCGGACCGACTCCGCTCGTGAAGGGTCCCTTCTCCTCCCAAAAGACATCCTCTGCGCCGATGGCAAGGTCGGTCTTATCACGCAAGCGCTTATACGCTCGCGCAATCTCTTCCAAAAAAATATACGGCGGGCAGATGACCACTTTTACGCGCCCATTCCTCACCGCGGCCACCGCTCTAAAAAGGCGCAAAGCGTTCCCTTCCGACTCGGGGTTCTCCTTCCAATTCGCCGCTATCAGCTTTTGAGACAATCTTTGAGCCATTTCCCTTATGGTAACATCCAATACTTACCCGGGCAAAACTGTTATATAATAAGGCATATGCTTTCAGAACCCATCGTGGCACTTATGGCCCGCCATAAGGAACACCGCGAACGTCAGGCGAGGCACCGGGAGCTCGAAACCGAAAATATCCACGTGGATGAGATCGCCTCGAAAGTGGCGACGTTTTACGATAAGTTCAGGAACCTCATCCAATATCACGAGGCTCACCTGCTCCGCAAAGGCAGTATCGAAAGGATCCTGCGCCGCCGGGTGCTCCTGAACACGTCCAGCGGCAACTTCGCCGAGGCGTTCATAAAAGACCTCATTCGCTCCGGGCATCTGCCGAACGATACCGTCCCCGACGCGACCATCGCCGGAGTGCAACGCGTCATCGATAATCTCCTCTTCTTGCTGCATTATGAGAATGAAGAAGGAGGCGACGGGCATCGTCAAATTTCGAGCTGGCTGCTTGAGATCTTCGTTCCGGCGCTCGAAGAAGAACTTTTCCCGCCGCCGGAAAGCCAGCTCGTCGGCGAAATGATGTACGAAGTGATGCGCGACCGCCTCGTATTGAAAAAAATACCGCTGAGCGACGATGAGATAAAGACACAGCTTTTCATTGCTACCCAACGTGCCGTTCTGCGGTTCGACGACGACCAGATGCAATATACTCTCCTCAAGTTCTTATATCCGAACTGGGGAAAAATGTCTGAGCTCGAGCTTCAGGAAACGGCGCCAAAATTAGGTGATCTCAGAAAAGATATCCAGGGAACATTGAAGAATCGCTTCGGCCCTTATTTTTTGAAGCTCTGCCAAAGGGAAAAGACCCCGTTTCAACTCACCGGCGATCTCATTCTCGAAGACGCATTGCTCGCGAAAAATTTCGATGCGGAACTCGTGCGGCTTTACGACGAGCAGGCGGAACGGACCGCCCAGCAGCTCAAAAAACTGGCATTCTTCAGCGTTCTCTCATTCCTTATTTCCAAGGTAGTCGTTGCGCTCGCCCTCGAGATACCACTTGACCGTGTGTTCCACTACCCGTTCTCGATCCTCAATACCACCATCAACATCCTCTTCCCGCCGTTCCTTATGCTGCTCATCGTGACCTTCGTCCGTCCACCGTCGGAAAAGAACTTCGAGCTCGTCGCACACGAAGTGAAGAACATCATCTCGCGCGACAACCCGCGAAGCTACGTCGTCTCCGTGCCCGAGGCCGCGCGCGGCCTCACCGCCGTGCTGGTCTATCTCGCCTACGGCATCGCCCTCGCCGCCATCCTCTATGCGATCATAAAAGCATTGCTCTGGATATCGTTCAGCCCGTTCAGCATCGTCATTTTCCTCCTCTTCACTTCGATGATCATCGCGACCGGCGTGAAGATAAACAACCGCGCCAAAGAGATGAGCCTCGAAAAGAAGCGATCGACCGTGCTCGGCTTCCTGGCCGACCTTGTCATCATCCCCTTCATGGCCCTCGGCCAATGGGTCATCGCCGGTCTTTCGAATTTCAATATCATCGTCATCGTATTCGATTTCTTCATCGAACTTCCCCTCGGATTTTTCGTCGAGTTCCTGGAGAGCTTCCGGAAATTCATTGACGCAAAAAAAGAGGAGGTGCAATAAGGTTTGAAAAAATATTGCGGTGTGGTATAAATCTACCAGCACCCAGGTCTCATTTTTAAGTTTCGGCGGGTGTGTGAACGGAGGCAATGATGGGAAGTGTTGGCGTCATTTTGGGCGTAACGGAGATCGTTGCGCCTTTGGGGCTCGTGGCTTTTCAAACCGCTCGTGAAAAACGGCGGATAGAGAAATTCCAGAGCATGATCTTTCTCGTGCGCGCGGGTGCACTAACCCGGGAGATCATTGATGAGATCCAACGGCAGGGTGGTACCGTCAGGAATCCCTCGCCAAGCCAGGTGGCAGCGATGGACAAGGACGAGACACCGCCGATGCCCCAAGGCCACATCGCCATTTTCGGCAGTTCTTGGGAATGCGGAAAAAAACAGCGGATCGTTCCATTCCTTCCTTTGAGTTATTGGAGGGCCGAACGGATGCTGCGGTTCCAAGTGACGGTCGGAGAGAGCGACCGGCCGCTCATCGCAGAAAACAAAACGAGCATCAACGCATTGTCAGTCAACGGTCTTGTTCGCCTTATCATTCGGCGCCTCTAAACCGCCGAACGCCGGATTCAACAAAAGCAGGCTCCTCGTCATCGCACGTAGGAGCCGCTTCTTTAATTGACAATCTCTCATTTATACACCATAATATTTCCTGCGTCACAGTTCACAATCTGGAGGAAAAAATGGATCAGCGAGTGGCAAGAGAGGTCATGGACATCCGCCAAGCGGCAGACTATCTCGGAATATCGGCGGATACCCTCTATAAGTATGCCGGCGAAAAAAAGATCCCGGCGTTCAAGCTTGGCAATCGCTGGCGGTTTAGAAGGGTCCGCCTTGAAGAGTGGATGGACGATCAAGCCAACAGCGACAGTACGACGCTTCCCTAAAAGGAAGTCGCCCCGCGACAGAAAAAGCCTCAAGCTTGCTGTGCGCGGGGCTTTTTCTTTTTTAGTTGGCTATCAAATATTTCTGTGATACCATGGCTTTATGGAAAGACACGAGATGGAACAGGGAGGTGAACGGGAGCCTATGGATGCGGTTCAGGAGATCACTGAACGTATCGCCGCCGGAGAATCGGAGGACCAGCTTTATAAGGATTATTGCGACCTTGCGATGATTCTCGAGAACCGGTTTCTCCATCAGGCATCAATAGACGCCTGCAGAAAAGGGCTCGACGCTTTCCCCGGCAATGAACGACTGCAGGGGTTATTGAACACTGCGCAATGGCGATTGGACGTTGCAGAAGGAAGGGCGAAGCCGACGCCGGGACAGTAGTGCGAAGAGCGCTGAATCCCCCTCGGCCGGTTTTCACCGGCCATAGATCATTACTCCAATGACGATGATAAGGGAAAGCACGCCCCATAAAGAATTGGTGATTATGATGATCTTATCCTTGTGAATATAGCCGTAGAAAGACCATACCACCGCCGAAAGCGTGTAGAATGACCACGACAGCAACGAAACGCCGCCCACATTGTGCCCGATCCATATGATCCGGACTTGGTCGGTCGTGAAAATCAGGCTCAGGGTGCTCACGATGTATACAAGAACGTCAACGTCGGTCACGAGGCGCTTTGAGCGCTTTTCCGGGGAACTATCCCCTTTTCGGCGCAACGACTGATGACGCTGTCCAATATTCATCTGATAAGTATACATGAAAAATAGCGTGAGCGGTGAGAAAGCGGTGCGGTCCAATTTTGTTGACCAACCATATTTAATATGTCAAAGTATCCTCGGTAGCGACCGGAGTAACGATCGCAACATCAGGAGGAGGATCCAATGAAAAGGTTGTGGATCGGACTTGCAGTAGTGGCAATACTCGTGCTGGGAGCACAGTTCTTCGCGACAACGGCATCCCAGCGCGGCCAGGGATATCGCACAGATCATGTGACGGTTCCCACGCCGCAAACAGCGACGCTCTATCTGTGTCTTCTCGGAAGGAACATTCACAGTCGCGCTGCCGGAATATCGGGAGAGGACTACCAATATTCCCATCTGCGAAAGACACTCATCGGCAACAAGACATTGCTCTACTATTATGTCCAACCCGGCAAAAGCGAGCAATTCACGGTTGTTCCCGGATTTCAAAACGGCGCTCCGTACGAAGGCGGAGGCGGATGTACCATGGTCGATGTGACCTTGATCGCTCAGAGTGAGCAAGCAGAGATCCATCGCCAGTTAGGAGGAAACACGCGCGGGCAGATCAGCTTCTGGGAGTCGGAAGGACCGTTTTAGTTCCCCCCACAAGACCAATCACCGAGGCGAGCCAACCCCTCGCCTCCGAACCTAAGACCATAAAATCGTTTATAGTTTCAGGCTCGAAAAATATTGATGAGCGGTTTAATCACACGAGCGATCCTCTGTTTGAGGAAAATAAGATGGAATTGAGTCATAATGGACGCCCGCGAGACAAGCCAAAGGATCGCGGGGTATTCTTTTTTTGTCTTGGTCCCATAAAGTATTCCATGGACGAAACCAAGATTTTTGTAATGATGCGAATGGATTATCTTTTCCTTCACCGCCCGATAAACGCCCAGATTGCGATGGGTCACATCGTGGAACGCTATCATTTTCCCATCAACAAGCTCCGGCTCCCATAGCTTGATATCAAGGGAAATTCCTTCATAGGAATGATCTCCGTCAATCCACAAAAAACCGATGGGGCCTTTGTCCCAGTGTTCATGCGCTTCAAGCGAGGTCTCCTTCATGGGGATGATGGCTTTTTCAACCCCGGCTCGTTTCATATTCGCCCCGAAAATTTCCCATGTATCCTCGTAATGTGGGTCTATGGCATAAACCTTTGCACCATTCCCATCAAGGGAATCCCTTCCCATCCACGCCGTTGAACCACCCTCCCACGAACCGATCTCAATGATTGGAAGCTCAGCGGGACACATTTTCGCCTGTTCCATTAAAAACATACCCTCTCTCGTAGAAACCCCTCCCTTCACGCCGTTTAGTATATTGGTATCCATGGTTAAGATTATACCATATCAAACTTGAAAAGAACGACGCCAAGGGGCTTCCTTGGCGTCAGAGAAATTCCGATGATACAGGTATATTCATTTCGTCGATCCTCATGATGATGAGCGACGAACCCTGATTGCCTTCGTTACGTAGGCGTTGACCCTCGTTGGAACCGTGAAATCAAGGGAGTTGCCTGACGGTTCAGTTGATTGCGGCCATAGGACATCGCAGATAGGCTTTGCGGCCTTCATATCAATATTCCCATAGCAAAGATTGGACCACGCTTCGTTGTCCCGGGTTCTTTTAAGTGTTTGAAGGATCTTCTTGAAATCGTCGGTGGTCACCACCCTCCGCATATAGACCCGGACGCCGTCACTTCCAATTTCCTTCATAAAACGGCCGGCAAGCTGAACGCGCTGATCCCATGCCTTCTTGCCAAAGAACAAAAACCTCACTCTTTTTCTCATGTGAACCTCCCTCCTCAGTTCTAGCAAATTGCGGGCGCAAGCACAAGAAGAACCGACATTCGAAATCCCTGTTCCCCTCGCCTAGGCGACCTTTATTTTTCAATGGCGTACGCGGGATTGACGACGTTCGAACGATTCTTGAAATATTCATAACTAATGAGTATTCTTAGGACAGAAAGGAGTATCCCTATGCGCTGTTGCGCCTCGACGTCGTACGAATGCCACTGTATGTGCCATGGGGCTAATGGCGAGCAGATAGCGAAGCACTGCATGCCTTGCTGTGAACGCTGCCCCCATTGCAGGAAGAACATCACTATGGGATTCATGAAGGAGCACATAAAAGAATCCCATCCAACACTCGCGTCCGAGGGAGCAACCAGCGCCTTCATGCGGAACTTCCTATCGGAACTCGTGTAGTCGAATCACCCTTTGCGGAGCAGCGATGCTCCGCATTCTTTTTATTAGTGCTCGGGGTACGTGCAATGATGTTCGAACGATTTTTATGGGTATTCAAGCCATCAATCGGTAAATCAAAGTCTTGACGTATATGCAGTATCATAGTATAATTTATCTGTCTCAAAAGAGGCATTTGCACATTACCAATAAGGAGGCGAGGCATGCATCGCAAAACTCTGCTAGGGCTTTTCGGAATCGCGGGGATATGGCTCACGGCAGGGTTAGCTCTGCCGTTCGTCAATGTCCTCCACATGTTCACACCAGAACAGCTCATGGTCTTTCGTGGATTTCTGACTGCGCTCATGGCGTTGATCGGACTCCGTGGAGCAATAGGTCGCGTGGATCGCTACGCGTATCTCATTGCCATAACACTCCCCTTCGCTACCCTTGGACTGTTTGAGGGCATCCGACACTGGGGCGCTGGGCCAACAATCATCATCATTACGGCTACTCCGCTCGTGAACTTCGTCATCGCTCGTTTCGTGGGAAAGAAAATTCCGCGAGCATCGATTACGGGACTGATCCTTATGCTTGGCGGAGTGATCATGGCTCGATGGAGCGGTCATTTCCAACTTGCTGGATTCGCGTGGACGACGTTCGGCACGATCATGAACGGAATTCTCTACGAGTGGTTCTCGCGCTCAAAATCCGATTCACTTCAGAAATGCTTCTGGGCCTGCATGGGAATGGGTGTTTTGGGATTGATCCTTAGCACACATGCCCCATGGGGACAGATCGCACAGCCGAGGCTCATCGTTCTTGTCGTGGGATTCGCTTTTGTGGGAGGGTTTCTCTACTGGCTTGCCAATCTTTTAGCCTTTGAGAATCTCCCGACGACCGAGGCGAGTGTCTTGGCGCAGGGCGAGACGCCTGCGGTGATTATCGGCGCAACCCTCATGCTTCACGAACATCTTGGATTGGTTCAGTGGATAGGTGTTGGTGTCGCACTCTATGGAGCGTGGCAACTGAGCCGCTATCTCCAAAAGAGTTCGAAACCTGCGGGATAAGTTCGTTCCCTTGGCCCCGTTCGGCGATAAGCTGATCGGGGCCTTTGTATTTTCGAAAAATTTGTTTGAAATAATCCGATAAAGACAATTTGTAAAAAAACAACCGGAGTGGATACTCTGATGTTTGAACAATTTTAAGGCCTGAGACATAAAAATATGTCCATTTTATAGACTATTGACAACATCCAATAAATTATGTTATACTAGTCCCAGTAGCGCACCTGCGCCTTGGAGCTTCATATGACGACTGGTTCATGGTTAGTAGTCCTGTTCTTCGTAAGTCTTGCTTCCGCCTACATCGGATGGAAATCGTGCAAAACAGCAATGCTGTGGAACATCGAGGCCATCTTGAAAGCAGCTTCTCCTGATGTGGCCGAAGGCTTGAAGCGGGCGATCCATCGCATCAAAGCCAGCAAGGCAAGGGAAGCATTCATCGGGAGTGTTAGCTAACCTATAGGCATGACGATCGCCTTTGAGTGTCGTCGGGGCTGCCACATTTCGGCAGCCTTTTTCATTTGTGCGCGGGATGGGACGATATTAGAACTTATTTCCTTTCCAACATTAAGATATCGTAACCTTTTTTCACTTGATCTTCGGGCAAAATTCCAAGCGTCTCCAAGAATTCAAACATCCGTTTCTGGATCTGAGCTGCATCCCCTGTTTCGGCAATCTTTTCAAGCTCAACGAAGGAGCCGAGATTTTCTATTTCATCAATACAAATTTCATACCCTCGATATTTAGCAGTTTGACGTTTTTTCACTACTCGCACCGCTTCTTGTAACCCTAGCATTGATAGAATGTTCCTTGCTTCGTCGGCGGAACTGACAATAACCTCATGCTCACGCTTTACCAAACTCTCATTTCCTTCTTTTGCCTTTGGGCTTTTAGCGGTCATAATCACCTTCTCTCCGTTTTGAATTCGAATACGTAAAAATACTTTATTCGAAAGAAAATCTTCAAGTGATCCCGTTTTTTCCACCCATACCATATCGTCCTGAGTTTTGATATTCGAAAACTGGCATCCGAGGGCCGATAATTTTTCTATAACCGTGGCCTTGTTCTTCAGCTTCGCTTTTACTTCAATTTCCATAATCGGATTATAACATGCTAAGCTGTCCGATTAAATAATTTTTGCGTTAAACCGAATTTGTGCGCGGGAGAGGATTCGCCCGCGGCTCAAATGCTCGCCGTCGCTCGCATTTGGCCTGGGCACCGACTCACAAGAATTTTCTACTGAAAATTCTTGTTCCGCCGTTCGAATCCACCAAGGCAAAACAAAAAAAAGGAGAGGTATTTTCAGCGAATTATTCTTATCACGAGCTGAAAATACCTCTCCT
>CAYQFA010000014.1:0-19615 GCA_964416665.1 uncultured Candidatus Saccharibacteria bacterium | reverse complement strand
GGATCGGCTAGTTCGGGTCTCTTGAGCTAATACCGGTCTTATATAAGGGGACTAGTGTCAGGCTGACGATCCTGCGCCTGGCGCGAAAAATAGGATCATTTTCGCCTAACTCGTTTAGACTACGCTCGTAGACGGCTCATCGGCATCATCGTTACACGGCGGTTCGATTCCGCCCATCTCCACCAATAAAAGAAAGACCCCTTCTCTTTTTCGACCGGATCGCGCGGACGCTAAAGGTCGAAAAAAAGAAGGGGTGTTTTCCTTTGGTTTGCTCGCGACAACATTCACCCGGCGTTGCGTTTCTATAATTTTCAGCAATAAGCTAAACTAAATTTATGAAAAAGATCCAGGTGCTTGTGATCCATGGGGGAACGACCTTCAAAAGCGAGAAGGATTATTTACGTTATCTCAGCACTAGAAGGGTTACGGCTGAGAAGAAAATCCGCTGGTCCGGCGCTTACCTCGAAAAAAATTTGGGCAAAAAATTCACAGTGATCACGCCACGTATGCCGTTGCAGGACAACGCGAAATACCGGGATTGGAAGATCTGTTTCGAGCGATACCTTCCGCTGTTAAAAAAGAATTTTATACTCATGGGGTCTTCGCTCGGGGGCATTTTTCTTGCGCAGTATCTTTCCGAACACAAGCTGCCCAGGAAGGCGCTTGCGGTATATCTGGTCTGCCCGCCTTTTGATGGCTCTCTTTCCGAAGAGGATCTCGTGGGCGGCTTCAAGCTGAAATCCGACCTTTCGCTCATCGAGAAAAACTGCGAGCATCTACATCTCCTTTTTTCAAAGGATGATGACGTGGTGCCTGTTGCCCACGCCGAGAAGTACAGGAAAAAATTGAAAAGCGCACACATTGTCATCTATAAGAGCAAGAACGGACACTTCGCCGTGTCGAAATTTCCCGAGATCATCAAGATGATAAAGGCGGACGCGCGGGCGTTATAGCATTCAAAAAATAAAAAAGAAGGGGCGGTCATTGGTGGAATGGTAATTCCTGACCGCCCCGGTGGATGGATGTTCTGTCCGCAAGGAAATCTAGGCTCCCAGTTTTTGGGAGAGCCAACGTTCCTTGTCGAACGTCGCGAGGTCGAGCGAGTATTGGTCTTCCTGCACATTCGTTACGATCGGTGGGAAGACGGCAAGTTCGAGCTGATCGGCTCCCACGATGTCGCGGGCGATTCGGAAAAGCCGTTCATTCCGGACCCTGTGCATCAGCGACTGGCCTTCGTCGGTCAGCAGGTACCGATACATCTCGGAGCCTGACAGCTCGTTGAGGATCGGAGCGCCGCCTGCCTGCGCCAACCCAGAGACGACTGCGTAGAAGTGGGTGTCAGGCACCACTCGCTTGATCCGCGGGAGATCAAACCCGGGATCGTCTTGAACGCGAGAAAGTTCCTGAAGCGTTTGCTCAACGTTTTCCACGATCTCCACGATTGGGAATTCTTCGCCTCCTTCGAAGACAAGGTTTGTTGAGGTTGTGTGGTCAAGGCGGTGAGTGCGGCCGCGTTCGTCGATGAGCCGATAGAATCGTTCGGGTTCTTGAGCGGCGATGCCTGCGATGGTCCGCTCAAGAAGTTCCATGCCGAGTTTTTCGATCAAGTTCGCCGATTCGAGGACGGTGTTCGGGAAATTGAGTCGGGTTGCGTGGAGGTGAAACGCGAACGGCGAAGCCGCAGCGCGAGCGATGTGGGAGATTTCCGATCCGAACCCGTTCGACGCGACGCCGCTCGGGTTCATACGGGTGTAGGGTCCCCATATGTCATCGGGATCTTTCGAGATGTGATGTCCGCGGAACGTCGCGGTCCGGTCGCTGTTTTGCGTGAACTCGTGGAGGGTTACCGGGACGCCGCAGGCTGCCGCAACCAAGGTATGTGGCCGCCAGTTCCCGACGTGGCTTGAACGGATGCCGTCGGCTTCCAGGAACTGGCGTAGGGTCATGTTTTTCGCCCCTCCGTCGGTTACCTTGAAGAAGAAATTGACAGGTCGGTTCGGGTCGTCGCCGTAGGGATGATTACAGATATTCCCGGGCCGATTTTCCCAAAAGTTTCCGTGGATGACCCAGCTTACGACTTGATTGGCCAGGTCGCTGATTCGACGATCGGGCAGTTCTTTGCCGATGTCGATCTTGAAGCCGTTGCTTCCCGTCTCGACATGCCGGAGAGAGTGCTTGCTTCCGGCAACTTCCGAAAGGAAAAGTCCCTCCTTCTTGCCGAGGACCAGATCCATTCTGAATTCCTTGCCGCTCTGGGACAACACTGACCCATTGCACCGAAGGATTCCCGGTTCTATTTCCAGCCATGGGCCGAACTTCCTTGTGTTCCGGGTGCCCGCCTCTCCTCTTTTTGAGGCGATTTCCTTCAAGGCTCTTTCGCCGGCGCCGCCAGGCATAGCGGAGACAACCGAGGTCATCCGCTCGCCAGGGATAACGTGCTCATGTTTCCTTACTGTTGCTTTCTGCTTTCTCATCTTCTTCTCGCCTCGTGTAGTATGGAGTTTTCAAAGGGCCGGGTTTATTGCTAGAACCCGTCAGACCGTTTTCACGATCTGAACATTGGATATATATTCTTATGCAATGCTCAGACCACGACTTAATGAAAAATCCTCCCGGAGGTCCGGGAGGGTTTTCTGAATTCTGGTTGGTACTTATTGGTTGTCGGTACTTTTATGAATTCATAGTAATCTCCCGGTGGGGCATCCCTTCAAAATAAAGCAAAGCGAAAGAAGCCACATCTTAAACGAGGTGGTCACATAGCTATAACGGACGATAGATTGCGCTGAACTCATATTTTTCATCTGTTTTTTAATTATTGGGTTGGGCGGAGGAATTGTCAAGGCCGCGCGTCACGAGAGAGGAGCGGTTGGGGCATTTATAAATTCTCCAGATGTTGCGCGAGATTTTCTATAAAAAAGTCTCTGCCTTCGAACTCCGGCCACGGGAACGCCGTAGTGCCGTTTATCTCGAAAAGCAGGGGATCGCCCGCGGCGTCAATGCCGATGTCCATGGTATACATCGGGTGTGGAAATTTTTCAGTGATCATTGTGTGGATCTTCTCATAGAATGGAGTAATCTCTTTTGGCAGGTCTTCGCGCGCCAACTCTTTTATGGAGGCGCCCTGCTGATAATTGGCGACAAGGCTTCCCGGTTCGGGAACGCGTACGTGGGTAAGTGCTATGGTGTCGTTCACGATGGCGAGCCGAAGGTCGTGGTATGAATCGCAAATGCCCGCAATGCCATTCTTGGTATCGATGAATTCCTGTAGCAGTGCGCCTCCAGCGATCGTTTTTTTTATCTCCTCATCAAGCATTAAGTTCGTTTTATCAAAAATGCGAACCCCTCTTCCGCCCGTGCCGACGTTTGGCTTGAAAACGACCGTCTCGGTCGGGATATCTTTTAGCGCTTTCAAAAAATCGGCTTCGTTATCGATAAAAATTGTTTTGGGAAAGAATTCCGGTAAGAATTTATACGCCTCGAATTTCGACGCGAAGAATTTTCTGAAAGTGGAAGTATTACTGATGCGGGCCCGGGCGGTCGTAAAGTTTTCGTCCGGGATGTTGCCAAGGTTATAGATGACGTCGGCTTTTACCCTCTCGCCGCGCACACCAAACTCGCCATTCGCGTATCGGAATGCCGGGAAAAATATATCGTCGCCGTGATAACTGCCAGCGTCATAGGCGAAAAAAAGATGGTTGCGCGCGCTCAGGCGGTGGGCGAGCTGCAGGTAGGAAGCGCCTTTATGATACGCCGTCGTGAAGGTTTCCTTTTGCGACGATCGCAACCAAATGACGACATTTCTTCTCTCCATAACGTGAGCATACCACAATGCCTGGCGCGGGAAATAAAAAAAGAGGGAAGCAAAAGCGTGGTGCCTTTGCTTCCCGTAAAACCGATGATGCGACGAAATCGAAATTACGCCCTCGCGTGCGCCAGCTCTGTTTGGCGCAATGAACCCGCTTCGATCCTTCTGAGGCGGCGGTTCAGGCTCGCTTTCGCCCCCTCGTTCGGGGCCTCGAGTGTTGCCAACTGCCTGAGTGCCGGCAGGTTGTCGTTCGCCTGCAATAGTGCCGTGGCGAAGTGGTCGCTGTAGCGGGCCATGTGCCGCTGGCGTTCTGCGGTGGTGAGCCCTTCAGCCTTTGCCGCTTGGCAAAGATCGTTGAGGAGCTTGATCCGATCCTTATGAAACTTGATCACGGGACTTAACACGCTCATTCTGACTCCATCTTTCGAACGGAAATTTGACACCGTACCGTACTGGCTACTGGCACTGATGATAAGGCGGTCGGCGCACCGCGTCAAGAAAAACGCCGCCTTTTTTTATAGCGTCGCAAACATCGCGATCGCCGCTGCGGTCATGAGGATGAATGTTGCCCATACGAAAACATTCGACAGCCAGCCGCTCTTATGTTCGCCCATGATCTTTTCGTCCCGCGCGATCTTCGCGATGATGAAAATAAGCGGCACGGCGGCCACGCCATTGAAGACGGCGGTGAAGACGAGCGCGCTGATGGGATTGATGCCGATGAAGTTGATCATCAACCCGATGATGGTCGCGACGGTGATCACGCCGTAGAACCCGTGCGCGCGGTTGAATTTTAAGTTCAATCCCTCCTTCCAGTTGAACGCTTCGGCGATGGCGTACGAGGCCGAGGCCGAGAGCACGGGTACGGCGAGGAGACCGAGGCCGATGACACCGATCGAGAATAACAACTTTGCCAGGAACCCCGCGTTCGGAAAGGTGCGCACGAGCGGCTCAAGCGCCTTCGCGGCGTCCGCGGTGGTGGCGATGTTGGTGAGACCGTGCGCGTTCAACACCGTCGCCGCAACGACGATGATGCACCACGTCGCGACTTCGGAAGAGAGCATCCCGAGAAAGTTATCGATGCGAAGCGCCCGCATGAATTTTTTGCTCACATGGGTCTCCCCGTTCTTTATCAGATGTTTTTCTTTTTCTTCTTCGGTCTCCTCCGACGCCTCCCAGAAGAACATGTACGGCGAGATGGTGGTGCCGAGCACGCCGGTGATGATGAAGAGAAAGGCGAAACTGAACTGTATGTGCGGAACAAAGGTCGCCTTAAGGAGCGTACCCCACGGCTCGTGCACCAGAAAAACGGTGAGCGGATAGGAAAGCAGCGCGAGCGCGAACCACTTCAATATTTTGGCGTAGGTCTTGTACGAGGTATAGATCTCGAGGAAAAGGATAAGCGCGGTGAAAAAGAGCGTGAGTACCGCGAAGGGGATGGGGATGATGAGGTTCGCCGCCGCGCCCATCGCGCCAAGGTCGGCGCCGATGTTGATGGTGTTCGCGACGAGCACGAGTATGATCACGCCGTATAATATCTTCTTGTTGTAATTTTTCTTGATGACGGCGGCGATGCCGGTGCCGGTTACGGCACCGATGCGCGCACACGCTTCCTGGATCGCGGTCATGAACGGCAGCAGCAAAACAGCCGTCCATAGCTGGCCGTAGCCGAATTGTGCCCCGGTTTGCGTATAAGTGGCGATGCCGGACGGATCATCGTCGGCCGCGCCGGTAATGAGGCCGGGTCCTACGATCTTGAGCAGCTTTTTCGTCCGCCTGCTGAACTTAGCCATTATTTTTTGTGAGGGATAAAAGGACCTTCGCGAGCTTCCGCGCCGGGCCGTGGCGGACGAATTTGTCGGTGTCGATGAGGTCGGCAAAAATATATTCGATGGTGCCGCGTTTTTTTGGAAGCGTGGAAATATCGACGAACTCGGCGCCCTCCTTTTTATATTTTTTCGCCAGCCGTTCCGGCGGTTTCTTATTATTGAAGATCGCGTAATCAAGAACCCCTTCACCCAGATACTTTTCCATGGTATTCAGAAAATCGTTCGCCGTGAAATGATCGGTCTCGCCGCGCTTGGTCATCAGGTTGCACAGGAACACTTTTTTCGCCTTCGATTTCTTGATCTCCTCGCATACGCCTTTCACGAGGAAATTCGGGATGATGCTCGTATAAAGATCGCCGGGGCAGATGACGATGAGATCGGCGCCGTGCAAAATGCGGCGCAGGCTCGGGTTGATGCGCGCTTCAGGCTCAAGCCACACTTCTTCGATCGGCGCGCGCGCGCGGTCGCGGGGGATATCAATGTTCGTCTCGCCGCGGACGATCGTTCCGTCGACGAGGCGCGCACACAGGCGCACATTGTCGAGCGTCACCGGCGCAACCTCGCCCTCAATGTTCAATATTTTTGAGGCCTCCTGAAGGGCCGAAGAAAAATTGCCGGTGACCTTCTCGAGCGCCGCGATGAAGAGATTACCGAAGCTGTGTCCGTTCAGGCCGCCCTCCGTAAAGCGGTAATTGAAAAGATCGCGCATGACCTCCGAAGATTCGGACAGCGCCACGAGCGCGCGGCGCACATCGCCGGGCGGCAGGACGCCGTATTGGTCGCGAAGGAGTCCGGTCGATCCGCCGTCGTCCGACATTGAGATGATTGCGGTGAGATTGACGGGATGGCTTTTGAGCGCGGAAAGCACGGTAAAGCTGCCGGTCCCGCCGCCGATGGTCACGATGTTTTCCATTGCCTTAGAGTTTACCATTGCCGCGCGGGGGATTCCAGGGGAATCTTACGATAATTCGTGGTATTATAAGGAGATGAATCGTTCGCAGGCGGAAAACTATATTTTTTTCACGTCCATCATTCTCGTTGCGGCCCTGGTCATTCTGGTCTTTCTTCCGGAACTGAATGTCATCGCGCTCGGCATCACGTTCGCCGTGCTCTTTGCGCCGCTTCACCGCTGGCTGTTGAAAATGATGCCGCGCTGGGAGAGCCTCGCGGCACTTCTCATTGTTCTCCTCACTATCATCATTATCCTCGGCCCATTCGTGTTCTTCGGATTCCAGCTCTTCGCGGAAGCGCAGGGATTCTATACGAGCGTCGCATCCGGGGCGAGTTTTCCGGTCGTCCAGTATCTTGGCTCGCGGCTGCAAAAGATATCTCCCTCGCTTGGCCTCAATCTCAATTTTTACCTACAGCAGGCCGCGGGGATATTCGTCAATAATGTCGGCAGGATCTTTTCGGGGATCGCCTCCGTCATCATCACGTTTTTCCTTTCTCTCTTTGCGCTCTTCTATTTCCTGAAAGATGGCGGCAGATTTTACGATCTTATGCTTAAAAAAAGTCCGTTTTCGCACGAGCATACCGAGATATTATCGAAAAAACTTTATATGATAATGACGTCGATCATCCGCGGGTCGCTTGCGGGCGCGGTGATATACGGGATCGTCATCGGACTTGGATTCTTCGTTTTTGGGATCCCGAGCGCGATCTTGTGGGGTGCCGTCGGTGCCGTCGCGGCGTTCATCCCCATGGTGGGCGTGTGGCTTGTCGTCATTCCCGGCGCACTATGGCTTGTGGCATTGGGCAGTTTTCCACAGGCGATCGGATTGTTGATCTGGATGGTCTTCCTTTCCATCGTGATCGAAAATTTCCTGCGGCCGTGGCTTGTCGGCCGCACGGCGGGCATCCATCCGCTTCTTGTCCTTTTCAGCGTGCTCGGCGGTTTCTCATTCTTCGGCCCGATCGGCCTTCTGCTCGGTCCGCTCGCGCTCGGGCTGTTCCTCGCGCTTCTCGAAATATCACCCCTGCTTGCGAAGGAATAGCGCGTGATTGTATTATAGAGCGATGGCACATTCTTCCGGCACCAATAAAGCGACACTTTGGTTCATCATCGGCTTTCTTGTCCTTGTGGTAGGAGGCGTCATCATTGCGGCCGCGTATTCCGGTTCATCTTCTTCGAATACCGCCACCCCTGCAGGTTTCGTGGCGACGACCATCCCCGCGATAACGAGCACCGATTGGACGACGGGCGATGCGACCGCGACGGTCTCGGTCGTTGAGTACGGTGATTATGAGTGTCCGGCGTGCGGCGAATACAATCCGGTCGTGAAACAGTTGATTACCGATTATGGTAATCGCGTGCTTTTCGCGTTCCGTGAATTTCCACTTTACAGCATCCATCCGAATGCGGGCATCTCCGCCCAGGCGGCCGAGGCGGCGGGATTGCAGGGTAAATATTGGGAAATGCACGACCTGCTTTACGCGAATCAGAACGATTGGGTCACCACCGATCCCACACAGGTCGTCGCGAAATATTTCAATAGCTATGCGCAATCACTTGGTCTTGATGTCGCGAAGTTCGATTCCGATATAAGTTCCACACAAGTATCGGACAAAATTGCGGCTGACGTGGCGAGTGGTAATGCAGCGAGCGTTGACCATACGCCGACATTCTTCGTGAATCTCAAACAGATCCCAAATCCGACGAATTACGCCGGGTTCAAAAAAGTGATTGATGCGGCGTTGGCATCTGCGACGGCGTCAACAACAGCACAATAGAAGACAAAGCAGGCCCTTCCCGGCTCGTGATAAGAATAATTCGCCGGAAAGGGCCTGCTTTGTTTTCTATTGTGCGGACATTTCGCCGTCGCAGATGCTATCGTTCACGCATTTCGCGCATGTGCGAGCGTTTTTTGAGGACTTCGCGCTTGTCGGATTTTTTGCGCGAGTGGCCAAGACCGAGTTCGATCTTGATGAGGCCGTGTTTGACGTAGGCGCGAAGGGGAACCACGTGGAGACTCTTGTCTTTGAGAATGTTCGCGAGCGCGTTCAATTCGTCGCGTGATAACAAAAGCCGCCGTGCGCGATCGTCCTCATAATCACTCGGCGTGTTTTTCGGCTGAAAGGCCGGGATATGCGAATTCACGAGCCATGCCTCGCCGCCGCGGATCAATACGTGCGACCCGGCGATCTGCAATGCCCCGTTTTTCGCGCTTTTTACCTCGTAGCCGTGGAGTTCGATGCCCGCCTCATATATCTCCTTCGTTTCATAGTCAAAGCGCGCGCGACGGTTCTCCGCTATAGTTTCTGGATTCTTGGTTGCTGTCATCCCTCTATTATAGACCAGAGTCGGGGAATCGGGGATTGCGCTGGCCAACGGTTATCGGCTAATCTATTATCAAAGAGCAGCGGATCATGAAAGAAAAAATCATTGCCATCCTTAAAAGCGTTCTTGGTGCCGACGTGCCGGTCGAGCTTTCGGTTCCCGACGAGCCGGCGTTCGGGCACTTTTCGACGAATGTGGCTATGCGGCTTGCCAAAGCACGCGGGAAAAAACCGATCGAGCTTGCCGACGAGCTTGCGCGTGAGATCAAGCAGCGCGCGCCTGCGGAACTTTTTGAAAAGGTGGAGGCGGTGGCGCCGGGATTCATCAATTTTTGGATGAGCGAGCGGACCACCCAGGAAGAATTTACGAGGATCGCAAAGGATAAAGACTTTGGCAAGAATGAAAGCTTGGTTGGCAAGACCGTGATGATAGAGTTCACCGACCCGAACCCCTTCAAGCTTTTTCATATCGGGCATCTGATGAGCAATACGATCGGCGAATCGTTCGCGCGGCTTTATGAGGCGTCCGGCGCGAAGGTCATTCGTGCGAACTATCAGGGCGACGTGGGGCTGCATGTTGCAAAAGCCATCTGGGGGATGGAGCACCATGGCGAGAAAATGTCGGACGAGTCCGCCGGCGTCCTGGAAAAAATGGGATTTTTGGGGAAGGCATATGCTTTTGGTTCAAGCGCGTACGAAAGCGATCCGGAGGCAAAGGAAGCGATCATCGCGATAAATGAAAAAGTATATTCACGAAGCGATGCCGGGGTGAACGAGCTTTACGACACGGGACGCGCGTGGAGCTTGGCATATTTCGAAACGCTCTACCAGCGTCTTGGCACAAAATTCGATGAATATTTTTTTGAGAGCGAGATGGCAAAAGAAGGAAGAGACCTAGTACTGGCCCACGGCGACATTTTTATCAAGAGCGAAGGCGCTGTCGTTTTCCCGGGAGAAAAATACGGATTGCATACGCGCGTTTTCATAAACTCAAAGGGGCTGCCGACCTATGAGGCGAAAGAGCTTGGATTGAACAAGAAAAAGTTCGAGTTGTACCCATTGGACCGTTCCATCATTGTGACCGGCAATGAGATCATCGATTATTTCAAAGTGCTTTTGAAGGCGATGGAGCTTGTCCTGCCGGAGGTCGCCGCGCGGACGCATCATACCCCGCACGGTATGCTCCGGCTTGCGGGCGGGAAGATGTCATCGCGAACGGGCGATGTGGTGACCGCCGAGTCCCTGCTCGACCAGATCAAAAAAGATCTTCGCGGTCGGATCAGCGAAAAAAGCGACCTGGATGAAAAAGAACGCGAGGCCGTTACCGAGGTTGTCGCGATCGGTGCGATCAAGTATTCCATCTTGAAGCAAAATCCCGGGCAGGATATCATTTTTGATTTCGAGAAATCTCTGTCGTTCGAGGGCGACGCTGGACCGTACGTGCAATATACGTATGCGCGGCTGAGAAGCATTTTACGGAAAGCGGAGACGCTCGATCGAAGCTCCGAAGGGGCCGATATGGCGAAGTTGGATTCCAAGATCGAATTGGCACTCATGCGGAAAATATTCGAGTTTCCCGATGCCGTTTTGCATGCACGGGAGCACTATGCGCCAAGCAGTCTCGTCGTCTATATCTATAAATTAGCGTCGCTGGTGAACAAATTCTACGAGACGACGCCCATCTTGAAAGATGAGGATGCGAAACGCCTCTCGGCGCGGCTTGCGTTGATCTCCTGCGCCGCGGAGATATTGAAATCGGGGCTGGGTCTTTTGGGAATCGGTGTTCTTGAAAAAATATAGTTTGCTGATATACTCCATGCGCCCAAGCGCGTGCGGAACCCTTTTTCTTGGCCTCATCACTTTGGAAATTTGGTGAAAATCTGCTATTTTAAAAGGAATGTCATCATCGCAAAATTTTATCGACGAAGAATTCAATTTGCCGCAGACCGAGGAGAAGATTTTGAAGTTCTGGGACGAGCAGCATATCTTCGAGCAGTCGCTCAAAAAGAAAGCAGGCGCGAAGACGTTCGTCTTTTACGAAGGGCCGCCGTACGCGAACGGTAAGCCGGCGATCCATCACGTCATTGCCCGCATCACAAAGGACGTCGTTTTGCGTTACAAGACCATGCAGGGATTTCGCGTGCCGCGCCGCGCCGGATGGGATACGCACGGATTGCCCGTCGAGATGGCCGCCGAGAAGGCGCTTGGGTTGAAATCCAAGCGCGACATTGAGCAATACGGCGTGAAACTTTTCAACGAGAAGGCGAAAGAGCAGGTTTGGATATATAAGGACGAGTGGGAGAGGATGACGCGGCGCATCGGTTATTGGCTCGATCTGAAAAACGCATACGTCACATACGAGCCGGAATATATCGAGTCGATCTGGTGGACGCTTTCGCAGATCGCGAAACAGAAGTTGCTTTACAAGGGGCATAAGGTGGTGCCGTGGTGCACGCGTTGCGGGACGTCGCTTTCGTCGCATGAACTTGCGCAGGGATATAAAGAGGTGAGCGACAATTCCGTCTACATTAAATTTCAATTGAAGGCGGGACAAAAATTCGGCGAACATACCACGAAATCGTCGGCGTATATTTTGTCATGGACGACGACGCCGTGGACGTTGCCGGGCAACGTCGCGCTCGCGGTCGGCGAGAAGATATCCTATACCGCGCTCCGCGTGAAGGGAGAGAAGGAGCTTTATATTCTCGCGAGCGATCTCATAAAGAGCGTTTTCAAAGATCAGGAGGAATTGCAGATCGTTCACGACAATATCAAAGGCAAAGATCTCGTGGGGTTGGAATATGTGCCGCTCTTTGACGTGCCGTCGCTCCGTTCGCCGCTTTCGTATAAGGTCTATCCGGCGAATTTTGTGACGACGACCGATGGTACCGGTGTGGTACACACTGCGGTGATGTACGGTATCGATGACTATACGCTTGGCAAAAAACTCGGGTTACCGGAAGTGCACACCGTGGACGAGGAGGGAAAGTTCACCAACGAGGTGAACGGCTTCGGCGGGAAATATGTGAAGGCGAAGGACACCGAGGAAAAGATATTCACCAATCTCCAGGCGCACGGCAATCTGCTTCGCGTGGAGGCGTATGTCCACGAATATCCGCATTGTTGGCGCTGCGGTACGCCGCTTTTGTATTATGCGCGGACATCATGGTTCATCGCCATGGAAAAACTTCGCGCCGAGTTGTTAAAGAACAACAAAACGGTCAATTGGACCCCTGCGCACGTGAAGGCCGGCCGTTTCGGTGAATGGCTGCGCGAGGCGAAGGACTGGAACCTTTCGCGCGAGCGCTACTGGGGCGCGCCGTTGCCGATCTGGGAATGTGAAAAATGCGATCATGCCGAGGTTATCGGAAGTCTGGATGAGCTTGACCATCGCGCGGGCGGTGCGAAGAACAACTACTGGGCCATGCGTCACGGTGAGGCTGATAACGTCACGCTTGATGTCATCGATTCCGGCGATCAGGATTTTCATCTTACGGAAAAAGGCCGCGGGCAGGTTGCGAGGTCGGCGAAGAAATTACAGTCCGAAAAGATCGATCTTATTTTCTCGTCCGACCTTCCGCGCACGCAGGAATCCAGCGAGATACTGGCGAAGATCCTTGGTGCACCGGTCCGCGTAGACAAACGGCTTCGCGAGATCAACCTTGGTTCGTGGTCGGGGCGCCCGGGCGCCGATTATCGAAAGACGTTCGTGGAGGAGGACGACAAGCTGGTCCGGCGTGTCGATCCCGAAGCCGAATCGTTGGTTGACGTCCGCGCTCGCGCGTGGAGCTTCTTTAAGGACGTCGAAAGGGAATTCAAAGGCAAGAATATCTTGATCGTGAGCCATGAAGATACGATATTGATGCTCTCGCAGGTCGCATTCGGCTGGAACGATCGTGCCACGATCGGGAAGAAGCTTGGCGGGCATGCCTCGTGGGGTAATTTTATGAAGCCCGCGGAGATCGCCAAGCTTTCCTTCAAGGTGATCCCGCGCGACGATACCGGCGCGGCGGATCTGCACCGGCCGTTCATCGACGACATCCTTTTGCCGTGCCCGAAATGCGCATCGCCCATGCGGCGCGTGCCGGAGGTCGCTGATGTCTGGTATGACTCGGGTTCGATGCCCTACGCCCAGGCACACTATCCCTTTGCAAACGCCGGAACCGGCGCAAAGAAGATCAATACCAACACTAAGACGCTTTCCGGGCTGGCATATCCGGCTGATTTCATCGCCGAGGGCATGGACCAGACGCGCGGATGGTTCTACACCATGATGGCGATCGCAACGGCACTCGGGTACAAGGCACCCTATAAGAACGTTGTGGCGCTTGGGCTCATTAATGATAAATTCGGACAGAAGATGTCCAAGTCAAAGGGGAATGTGGTGGAACCGTTTGCCATCATCGATAAATATGGCGTCGATGCGTTGCGTTGGTATTTCTTCACTGGGTCGCCACTCGGCGAGCCGAAGAACTTCGACGAGCTGGAGGTCGCGAAATCGTTCCGACGGATGCACCTCATTGTTTACAATTCATTCGTGTTCTGGAAGACGTACGCCGACCACAAGGCGAAGCTGCCCGTCTCCAGTAAAAATATTTTAGACCAGTGGATACTCGCGCGCCTCAATGAAGTCATCGATAACGCAACCCAAAAATTGAATGATTATGATATCCGCGAAGCCGCGCTGGCGATCGAAGGCTTCGTTGACGACCTTTCGCGCTGGTATATCCGCCGCTCGCGTCGGCGATTGCAAAAATCGGGGAATGCCGCCGATCATAAAGCCGCGTCGGCGACGCTTGGGTATGTTTTGCTTTCGCTCACTAAGCTGATGGCGCCCTTCACGCCGTTCTTCGGCGAAAGTCTGTACGGCGTTTTGGGCGGTCCGAAAGATTCTGTGCATTTGGATGAGTGGCCGAAAGCGGACAAGAAAAAGATCGACAAGAAGCTTATCGTCGGTATGGCATCCGCGCGAAGTTTTGCGGCGCTTGGTCTCGCGAAGCGCGCCGAAGCGGGCATTAAAGTGCGCCAGCCTCTCGCGGCGATGACGATCAACGTGAAACTTGGGACGGCGCTTGAGGCCGTTCTCGCCGAAGAGGTGAACGTCAAGAAGATCATTGTTGATGCCAAACGAAAAGAGGTTGTGCTTGATACCGTCATCACCGAGGCGCTTCGCGCGGAAGGATTGTTGCGCGACCTTGTGAGGATGTTCCAGGAATTGCGCCAGAAAGCCCAGCTTTTACCGAAGGACAAGATCGTCGCGATGATGGAATTTCCCACCGTCATACGGGATACGATCTCAAAAAACGAGGCGGCGCTCAAAGCGGAGATCGGTGCGAAGGAGATAATATATCGCCGCGCGGAGAAATTCCAAGCCGAGGAAACCACCAGGCTTGAAGGGCAGGACGTCTGGATCGCACTCAAAATTCTGGATTAGCGCGGGGGAAGCCGAGATAATCCTCGACGGTCACCATGCGGCCATTGAACGCATCAAGCACCCGGTGGACACCGCGCATTTCCTGATGACTTTCCTCAAATTCGCTTTGCATCTCGTAGAGAGTGTGTTCTATGCGGTCAATGCGCTCCTCCACATGGTTGATGCGATCCTCTATTTGATTGATGCGCTCTTCCATACGACTAACGCGTTCTTCTATGCGACTGATGCGCTCCTCGAGTTTATCCAATCGCACTTCAATCATTTCGAATCGTTCGTCAAGTCTTTCAAGCCGCCTTTCGACCGCCTCAAATCGCCGGTCTATTTCTTGAAATTTTGAATTCACCTCATCGAACCTCCAGGCGAAGGACTCGAAGCCATCGCGGAGCATCTGGGCGATGGCTTCAATATTTATGGCCAGTTGTGCGTTGGTTATTTCCTGAGGCATATCCTCAAGAATAACGAATATCACCAGCACAGCAAGCTTCCTTTAATGATTTTTTAATATCGCCATTCAACAGGAATGCGCGGCACTGTTTTGCTTCCCGGCAAGGCATGATAAAATCATTACATGGAAAAAAAGGCTGTTTTGGTTTCGGGATTGCAACCAACGGGGCGGTTGCACATCGGCAACTACCTCGGTGCGCTGAAAAATCTGGTGGATCTCCAAAATTCCGGCGAGTACGAATGTTATTTTTTTATCGCCGACCTTCATTCGATCACGGAGCCGTTCGACCCGGAGGAAAAGCATCAACAGATACTCGATCTCACCGCGGACTATCTCGCGGCGGGCATCGATCCGAAAAGATCGACCATCTTCCAGCAATCGCGCGTCCCGGCGCATAGCGAACTTGCGTGGATATTGAATACCATCACGCCGATGGGAGAGCTGGAACGCATGACGCAATTCAAAGACAAGTCGGGACGGCAGGAAAGCAATATCAACGTCGGGCTTTTCGACTATCCCGTGCTGATGGCCGCCGACATCCTTCTCTATGGTCCTAAATTCGTTCCCGTTGGAGACGACCAGCTCCAGCATCTCGAACTCACGCGCACGGTCGCGCGGAAGTTCAACGCGAGATTCGGCGATATGTTCATCGAGCCGAAGGCGCTTCTTACGAAAACGCCGCGCGTGATGAGCTTGAAAGACCCCTCGAAAAAGATGTCGAAGTCGCAGCCTGACAGCTGCCTGTTCATCGACGATGCGCCGGAGGAGATCGACCGCAAGATCGCGCGCGCCGTGACCGACTCGGACGCGAGAATAAAATACGATCCAACGGGCAAGGCCGGACTCGCCAATTTACTCGACATTTACGGTGCGCTCACGCACATGGCGCCGAAGACGGTCGCCGAAGAGTTCGCCGGTGCGAAATACTCCGAATTCAAACAAAAACTCGCGGCGCTCGTGGGCGGGCACTTTGCGGAATTCCGGGAGAAGAAAAAAACGGCGCTCGGCGACGCAAAAAAACTTGAGACCATCCTTGCGGCGGGCTCAAAAACAGCCAACGTCATCGCTCAAAAAAAGATGGAGGAGATCAAGGAACGCGTTGGTCTGTTAAGAGATTAGAAAATCATCAGATACCCTTCTCCTGTGGTATCATATAAGTATGTTATTCCATTATGTTGCCGCCGATGCAGCGGGCAAAATGACGGAAGGGGATTTTGAGGCAGATGCGCTCGGCGACGTTCTGCGTTTTCTTGCCGGCAAGCAGTTGAGTCCGGTTTCGGTGAAGCCGATGGGGCAGACAAAATTGGGCATAAAAGGATTTTTCGGCGGCGGCATCAACACGTCAGATAAGGTCTTCCTCACTAAATACCTTGCGCTCATGCTTCGTGTGGGCACCGATCTTCTTTCCGCGATCAACATTCTCCTCGACGATTTTGACAAGCCGTCCGTGCGAAATTTTCTCCTCGAGGTGCGGGACAATCTCAGTAAGGGGCAGCCATTCTATCAGGCGTTCGCGCACCACCCGCGCGTTTTTTCGCCGACGATGATCAACCTGATCAAAGCGGCGGAGTCATCGGGAAACCTCCAGAAGACGTTCGAGGACCTGAGCGTCTCGCTTGAGAAGGATGCGGAGATACAGAGCAAGATCCGCTCGGCGATGATCTACCCGATCGTGCTGCTCTGCATGGCCACCGCGATCCTGACGTTCCTGGTCACGTTCGCGCTTCCCAAAGTGGCGAACGTCTTCACGCAGAGCGGCATCAATCCGCCGTGGTTTTCCGAGGTCGTTTTCACCGTCGGTCTTTTCCTGGGAGCGAATATTTATATCATCCTTCCGTCGCTATTGATCGCCATAGCGGCGATCGCATGGGCAGTGATCAAGACCGATGTCGGGAAAAGAACGTTCGACCGCGTCCTCACCAATCTCCCCATCATCCGGACGACGTACCGTGAGCTTGCCATCCAGCGCATGGCCTCCACGATGAGTTCGTTGATGCGCGCCGGCCTGCCGATCGTGCAGACGATCACCATCGCCGCCGAAACGGTCGGCGTAGGGGAGTATCGCGAAGCGCTACTTCGCATTGCAAACGACGGGTTGAGCAAGGGACTCACTATCGGCGAAGCGTTCCGTCGCGAGACGGTGTTCCCCAAAATGGTGACGAACCTTGTGGCTATTTCGGAAAAAGCAGGCCACCTCGACGAGGTCCTGTCGACCCTTTCCAATTTTTATGAATCGAATGTTGACGCGAACATCAAGGCGCTCGTTTCACTTCTGGAACCTGCCATGCTTCTTGTCATGGGCGTCATGGTCGGCGTCATCGCGCTTGCCATCATCGTCCCCATCTACCAATTAACGACCCAATTCTAGTGAAAAGGGGATTCACACTCATTGAACTTATCCTGGTGTTCGGACTTATGCTCGCCATCAGCGCGGTGACGTTCGCCATCCTTGCGGGAAGAAAGACCAACACCGATCTTACCGCCACCACCCAACAGATCGCGGCGCTGTTGCGTCAGGCGCAAAGTGACGCGATGGCACAAGAGGGCGACGTTCCGCTCGGGGTTCACTTTTCCAATGCGACGAACACCCGCCCCTTTTATGCGCTTTTCACCACGAGCTATAGTACGGCGACTGTCGTTGGCAGTCCGTACCAATTGCCGCCGACGGTGGCATATCAAACCACCACACTCGCGCAGGGCGCCACGCTCGATATTATCTTTTCCCCGATATCCGGTTTTTCATCGGTCTCGACCAGTATTGGATTCTATATGCCAAAGGAAAGTGCCGCGTTCTCTTCCACGATCTCCATTGCGTCGTCCGGAAATGTCATCTACTGAGCGCGATATGATAGAATAAAGCCATGCAGGACACCCGGTCGGGGCAATCGTTCATTGAACTTCTGGTCGCGATCGCGGTCGGGGCGATTTTTATGGTGGGCATCGCCATGATCATCGCGCCATCGCTCAGCGAGAATGGACAGGCGGCGAAGATACAGGCGGCCGCGACGAACGCGCAGAGCCTTATGGGTAACGTCCGCGTGTGGTCCGAAGGAAGTTGGCAAAACGTCCTCTCTCTCGCCACCGGCTCGACATACCAATATCATCTGATAACATCTTCATCGCCCTATGTGGCCACGACGGGCATCGAGTCCATCGTCACCGCGACAACGACCTACGTTCGCTACTTTTATCTTTCCGATGTCTATCGCGATACCAACGGGAATGTGACGTCGACCGGCACGGTGTACGACCCCTCCACAAAGCAGGTCTCGGTGGTGTATAATTGGGTTGGTGGGAAGACGAGCACGATGGCTATATATATTACCCGGAACGACAATGCTGCATTCGATCAGGCCAGTTGGTCTGGTGGGCCGAACTCGAGCACGGTGGCGACCTCCGTCAGTAACCAGTTCGCGTCCTCTTCCAATATTGATTACACATCATCAACAGGGTCGATATTCGTTTCCATCCCAGGATATTGATACTTCACCGACATAATATTAATATAAAAACAAACCAAGATGCACTCTTTTATCGCGGACAATAAAAAGACAACGATTTTTTCCAAAGTTCTCTCCTTATTTGCGCTCCTATTCATCGCTTTTGTTTTTTCAGGTTTTCGCACGAACATAGCTCGTGCCGCTACCACCGTAGTGGCGGAACCTTACACCGGCTCCGTCGGAACATGGACGGTGCCGCCCGGCGTGACGAGTATCACGATCAGCGCGCAAGGCGGAGGGGCTGACGCTCGTGGCGGTTCGTCCACGGGTACGTTGGCGGTGACTCCCGGAACGCAATATTATTTTTACGTTGGAGGTCAATATGATACCAGCGCCGCGGGCGGAGGGCAGAACGTCAGTGGCGGCTATTCCGGTTCGTCTGATAATGGCGGCGGTATGACATGGCTTCAGCCGTACAGTTCCGGTAGTACTTTCAACCGCTCATCGGTCATTATTGTGGCAGGCGGCGGAGGTGGCGCGGGAGGAACTGTCGATAATGATAATGGGTGTGATGGTCAGGGAGGGGAGAGCCTCAGCGGTGGTTCCGGCGGGAACGGCGGCGGTGCCACGGGTACTGTCGGCGGCACTTCCTATTATAGCGACGACTGTGGGAGTGAAAATGGCCAAGGCGGTGGCGCAGGAACTCAATCCGCCGTTGGGACTTCCTACAGTGCGGGTGGTGGAGGAGGAGGAGGGTATTATTCTGGCGGACAGGGATATTGGGCTGGATCCGGTTCGGGCAGCGAGGATGCCGATTCGGGCGGCGGCGGCGGGTCGGGCTATATTTCGGGTAGTCTTACTTCGGCAGCCACGGGCCAGACGGGCGCTTATTATAGTAACGGGAGTCTTACCATATCCTTCACTTCCATCGGTACCCCAACCGTCACCACTCCCACATCGGCATCGATCACCAACACGTCTGCGACGCTTGGAGGAAACATCACTTCGATCGGAAGCTCGACCTTGACCGCGGAAGGTATTACGTGGGGAAATTCTCCGTCACCACGCGGCAACGCAACTGTCTCCGGTAGCACAAGCGGCGGCATATTCACCATCCCCGTGACCGGGCTTCCTTCTGGTAGCTCCATTTACTTCGACGCCTATGCCACGAACAGCGGTGGAACTACCTACTCATCGGATGGAACATTCACGACGACCGGGGCAGCAGCTGGAAATATGTGGACGTCGAATGAAAGTAGCGCCAGTGTCACGAAGTTCACTCCTTTTGGTGTGACGACCACTTACACCGGCACCGGCACCGGTCCTTACCGCATCGCCTTCGACGGCACCAACATGTGGACGGCGAATTATGGTGGCAATAGCGTT
>CAYQFA010000013.1:0-20146 GCA_964416665.1 uncultured Candidatus Saccharibacteria bacterium | reverse complement strand
CTCGTCCGGTTTCCTGCCCATTGCAGATTACACTGCTGAGCCTGTCACTCAAGCATTCAATCAGTGGACGAATCGCTACTTGAGTGTAACTGCTTATTTCCGACCTCCTTTAAGCATACCATTTAGGGGCAGGCGGCCGTGGAAGTTATCCACAGCAGGAATCCGGCGGGGTAAAAAGAAAACCCGCTGCCAAAGTAGAGGGTTCTCTTTTTTGGTAACGGGTTGATGATTATTTTGGCACCAGATGTTCCGGGATGAACTTCCTCGGAATGTGCCGTGCGGAAGCGAATCCCCACATCCAGTGGACGTTGAGCGATTCCTCGGAATCGGGCATGATGCAAAGTTCGGTGATCTTCCCCGATTCGAAGAACGGCACGTAGAGCTCGTCGCGAAGTTGCTCCTGCAACTTCCGCTCTTCGCCCCTCGTTAAGATACATCCCCTCAGCTCCTGATGCAGTATCTGCATCGCGCGCCGCTGAAAAGGAAGATAGTTGAATGTTGTCGCGCCGACCTCCTTGGAGCGAAAGATGGTGAGGTTCAAACGTCTCCGGTTTTCCTGAGGAGTCCTTTTCCCCGAGGTAAGAGGTCCCGCCACCCATCGAACCGGTTGCGGCATCCGCTCAAGCATGGCGAGTCCTATTTCCACAAGCTCGCCGATCGTCCTCGCGACCGAGAGTTTCGCTTTTTCATCGTCTGTGAGGTACGTCTTGATCGTTTCCATCTGCAATTCCCCCTACGTTCAATTTTGGCCTCAGTGCCGCCCATAAGATACCATATTTTTTACGAGATGGGAAGGGCGGAATCGCGCGTGGCCTGAAATAAAAAATCACCCCTGCGCGAGGGGTGATTTTTTTATCGATCTCTGCTCGTACTAGAACCCTATGGTCTTCAGATACGCTTTCGTGATGGCTCCGAAGTATCCTTGCGCCGGGGTGATCCCTACCGCCGCCTGGTATTCCGCAAGTGCAGCCTTCGTGAGTGATCCAAAGTATCCCGTAGCACCCGCCGCATTCAGAGCAGCAGCGGCAGGACCCTTCGCCTGAGAGATAAGGAACTTCTGCAGTACGGTCACCACGCTACCCTTTGAACCCATCGTGAGACTCTGCGTGATCGCCGAAGGAATCGAGGCGACAGCGTTCGCGGCCGCATTAAGATACTTGGCTGCTCCCGCCGGAAGCGCGATACCCTGCGCCTGAGCTTCCTGGAGAAGGACTTCAAGCTGTTGAACGAGCGAGGTCAGAAGCGCCTGCGCTGAACCTACCGTAGTTCCCGGCATCCCGGTCGTTCCCGTTGTGCCAGTCGTACCGGTAGTGCCCGTGGTCCCCGTCGTAGAGTAAGGGTTATAGTAACCGCCTCCGCCACCACCGCCTCCGCCACCATACTGGATAGTGCTGGTATTGGTCTGCGTAGTGGAATTCGAACCCGATGTCGTGGTTCCCGAAGAAACGATGATCGCGGCGAAGTTCGCCGTAACGCTTACGTTCCCCTGGACATTCTTATCGGTCCTCGGGTTAGCCGTCGCACCGTCGCTCCAGCCTGCGAAGTAGTATCCGGCTGCAGGCACGGCGGTCACCGCCGTTCCGTTCGAACCGGCAGTCACCGTCTGCGAAGTCGTTCCCGTAACCGAACCGTTCGCACCGGCGGTGTAGGTCAAGGTGACGGTCGGGCCGGCGAGATAACCATAACCATAGCCATATTCATCCAAAGCCCCAGAGTTCGTTATGGTGTCAAAGGTGCTCACATTGGTCGTTACCGTTCCACCGTATGCCAAAGCTTGTCCTGTCCACGCCACCGCGTTGCCCACAGTGATACCGGAAGCATCAATATCCGTTCCTACGAACGTCGTGTTGGCGTTGAGTGTGGTTGCCGCACCCGGCGTCCAGAAGACATTGCCCGGCGTCGCGCCATTGGTCAAGGTGACCGCAGAACCCGAAACCGTATTAAGTGCGCCAGTACTCCTGAAGACGTATACTCCGCTACCATTCAAGGTTATTCCCGCTGTTCCTATAGAAGCGGCACCGGTAACGCAATATACTCCAGGCGTGTAAACTCCGATCGTGCCGTGCGTGGTATCAGCGGCCAGATCGATTGCTCCGGCTGCGAAACTGTACGTGCATGCTTTATTGTTAAGCGTCGTCAAAGCGGTAGCCTGATCCGTTCCTGCGGCGGCGTATGGAGCGCCAGACCCATAGTTGAGATGGGTGCCTGCAGGAGCGGTTGCCGGTCCCGTGGTGTATCCAACCCCTCCCGTGATCGTTGTTCCTGCCGCAGTGTTAGTGTAGGTGCTTGCAAGGACAGCGTATGTTGACGCATTCCCAAGGTTGACCGGCGAGACCAGATATCCCGACGCACCACCATCATTGCCGAAGCCATAGCCGTAGCCATAACCATAGCCATAGCCATAACCATAGCCGTAGCCCACACCGTTCGTCTGCCGGTTAAATTGGGCGAGCACCGACTGTCCGAAGACGAACGAGAACACGGCGACCATAAGAGCGCCGAAAATTACTTTTGATAAATTTCCTTCCTTTTTGAAATAAGAGACTGCGTTTTTCATTTTTTTATTTTTATTATTTGAGTTTTTGAGAGAATCGACTTTTGCTCCCCCGACCAAGAAACCATGCTTCTGTTTTCATAGGCTATGTTTGGAGAACGTTACTTTTTATGATAAAAAATCCCGACCATTGGGAAGTCGATTTTCGACACTTGCAACTTGAGAAAATAGAAAAATGCATGGGTTTTGTTCCTTTGGATATGCCCGCCAAAAGACTGCTCTAACTTGGTTTTAGTATAGCACATGTATTTCCTCACCTGCTTACTTGACTGTGGATAACTCTTTGTCTCTCATATAGTCCCCTATCCCCGTCAAAACGGCGATAACCAGGAAGTAGTAGGCGTAGACCGCTGCCGTCTCGGCAAAAACGCCTTCGTTAAAAGCAAGCAAAAACGGACACAAAGCGAGAAGTATCAAGGCACACCCTGCCGATATCCGCATATCCAAACCGAAAAGAACGGAGATAAGGCCGAAGATCAGAACAAAGAAGTCCACTACGTAGATGCCTTCAAATAGGGAAAAACCGAGAATGAGGATCATTGCGGCTATTTTGTAATAATCGGATTTCCCAAGGCTCTTTTGCCAGGAAAGGAATCTTTTCCAAACGGGAACGACCACGATGGAGAATATCGCCGTAAAGAACTTTTTGAAAAGAAACTTCCCTTTCGCGACGCCCGAGGCGTCCTTCATTTCTCCTAAAAAATTCTGCACCGTATCGCTGGATAGGCTGATGAGCGCGAGGAAGATGACGCTCGCGTGAAACGCCGGCCAGTTGAAGTAATCGCGCCACGCCGGGAAAAATATCGACACGCACAGCGAGATCACATAGAACCCAAAAAAGTATGGGAAAGTCGCGGCGACGTCGTCCGCCACCAGCTTGAGGACACGAACTGTTTTTGATGGTGTGGCTTTTTCCTCCAAGCGCTTATACATTATCGCTGCTTCCCGCCTGTTTAAGATATTTTTGCAGTGTATCCGCAAGTGGCTCAAGATCGAGCGTGATAGTATCCCATGCTATTCCAAGATCGATCTGATAATAATCATGGATGGCGCGATCTCGAAAACCGGCGATCTCTTTCCACGGAACGGCGATTGCCGTTTTTGTTTCTTCCGAGACTCGCTTAGCAAGCTCTCCAATGAGCGCCAACTGCATAATGACCGCGCTTTGTGTCTTTTGGTCGCTAAGAAACGCGTCCTTGCCAATTCCATCCACAAATCGTCGGACTTTGTCTATCGAATCCAATATCTGCTCGCAATATACGCGATCATTTTTCATAAATGGTTTTGAGGTCGGGCAGCACATACGGCCGCACGCGTTCGTTCAGACTTTGCTCGGTAACGAGGTCGACTTTCTTCTGGAGAGTCGCTTCAAGGCCTTCAACAAGCTGCATATATCCAATCATACCGGTGGGACGTCCAAGGCGTACCAAAATATCGACGTCGCTCTTGGCGTGATCCTCGCCACGCGCCACACTGCCAAAAACAGCGGCGTACGCAACCCCGTGCCGCTTTAAAACCGGGCCCGCCTTTTGCTTGACTTCTTCTATGGTCATGTCCTTATTATACATAATTTCCCAAGGAAAACCAATGTTTATTTCTAGCGTACTACTTTATACACCACTAGCGTGGGGGTTTCCACAACAAGTTGTAATTCGGGGTTCGTGCCCATTCCGATGTAGCTCTGCCAATCCAATTCTTTCGCCAAAACAATATACTTGATGTTGTACGCGCTGTTTTGTAAAAGATCTGTTTTGCCGCCCGTGGCAAGCCATTGTTCAACGGCCCGACTTTCAGAATTTCCACTGTTATCGAATTCCCCTCCCCATTCCATATCAGTGCCGCTCACAACGGGACACTGGAAGAATGATGGCGCCGGGTTGGCAACGATGGCGCCGATCCAGGAAAAGCTCATGTAGAGGTGCCACGGGAAAAAGAGAATACTCCCCGAACAGTTCGAGTCGTGGACGATGTAATTATTGACGGCATA
Source organism: uncultured Candidatus Saccharibacteria bacterium (assembly GCA_964416665.1). Lineage (GTDB taxonomy): Bacteria > Patescibacteriota > Minisyncoccia > UBA6257 > 2-01-FULL-56-20 > JAKAGE01. The sequence goes on along the minus strand of CAYQFA010000013.1, from coordinate 15,605 downwards.
CCAGTCGCTTGGATACTGCACCGGTTTCACCTGACCGGCAAAACCCCACAGCAGGAACGGCGCCTCCATTATGATGATCGCGCCAACAAAACACTTCATTATGAACGCATTGCGCTGGACGATCTTTTTGGTAAAAAGTTCCCGCAAGCCGACGGAAAGGAATGCGAGATAGATCATCGTCGTCACACTCACCCATTTTTGTGATTCACGCAGGCCTTTGTAGAACGGCAAATGGTTGAAAAGGAAATATGTTATCTGGCTCCCGACGGGGATCCGTATGCCCGCTGCCAAAACAACAGAGACAACAAAGAGCAGTCCCGACCCGATCGTCATGGCGCGATATTTCTTTTCTTTCGATCGTAAGCCGACTATGAAGCCCCAGATGATGAGCGGGAGCAAGAGGAAGAAACTCCGACCCCAGTTGTTGGCGATAGCAGTAAGATCCAGATAGCGAAACTGGTCTTTTCCCCAGAAGCCGGACATCATAAGCACGTTGGCCAACGCATCGGCTCCGGTCTTTCCAGATGTCTGGAATGCAACGAGATCTTGTTGGTTGATGCCATTGCTTATAAACTCTCCCATCGCCGACGAACCAGTAACGCCGCCGACAATCCAATTCGCGTTCAGAATGAACACAATGGCAATAAGGATCGCGGAAATTTTAATTGCGGCGATTATTTTTGCTTTTGCGCCATCACTGTCTGCCGCCTCGCGCTTGTTCAGAAAAAGTCCCGGCAGGAACACGAAGATGTAAAATGCGGCGATGAAGAATACAAAATGCGGCGAGAATTGAAATGAGAACGCGAAGCAAAGACTGGCGAATACCACTTGCCGTATTTGTTTTTTCTCTAAGTACTCCAGTAAAAACCCTGCGCCCACGAGCATTAGACCGAAGGCACCAACAATTTCAAACTGACCATACATCGCACGGTCATATACGAAAGGGTTGAAGAGCGAAAACAAACTTGTGACAAAAACGAGCCATTGTTCTTTTAAGAAAAGTCCGGCAATCTTTCTGCCGCCCCAAAGAGCAAGTCCAAGGCACAGCGTGATATACAATTTTTGGGTCAGATCAATCGAAAGAAGAAAAGATAATCCCTTGGCCACCGCATCTGTTAAAAACCACTGGCTAGCCCAAGCCAGCGAAAGATTTGGCCCCCAAACCATATCGGTGAAAAAAAGATAGCCTTTCGTGAAGAAAACCGGGATAACAATAAAAAGAACCGGCGAGGATTTCACCAGAAACGCAAAAATCTTTTGAGCTAGCTTTTTATACATTTTCCTTCTCTTTAATTATAGTCGCGTTCGTATCTGCCGAGCTTCTTTTCCTGCGAGAAAGTGAAAACACCAGATAGCCAAAACAGGTAAATAATGTGACGCCAGAGGCAATCAGACCAATATCAAATAATCTCTGCGGGAAAAATTCGATGACCAACTCAATATCATAGCTGCCGTCGGCATTTTTCACGCATTTTGCGTTATGAAGACAAATTTCATTCGGATCGATGGTCCAAGAATTGGCATAGCCATTAACGGGTCACTCTCTGCCACGAGCAGGGTAAGCGCAGTGAGCGCGGGCGGGGTGAGACGCGCAGGATCAAGGATGCCGGCCTGCCGCAGGAACCACACGAATACGTACGCTCCGCTCCGTTTGTTGCCATCCACGAACGGGTGGTTCTTGACCGTAAAATACAAGAGGTGCGCCGCCTTTTCCTCAGCGGTGCCGTATACCTCTTTGCCGCCGAAAGACTGCATCACGTTGCCCACGATCCCTTCAATGCTTCCCTCTTGCCGCTCCATCGCAAAATGCTCGCTCGCCTCCCCTCGCTCCATGAGCACCGTTTTGAAATCAGCGATGTTCTTTCTTAATTTCTCCGCCGTAAACGCCACGCGCTTTTTCGTTGCGCCCTTGGTAACGAGCTCGCTTTTATCGTACGCACTGAGCGAAAGCCATGTTTCCGCGAACGCGTTCACAAGCTCAAGCACGCCTTGCGTGTCGATCGGAGCGCCGGCAGGCAGCAGTTGTTTCACGGTCTCCACGGCCTCCAAAAATTGCTCGTAGTTTTTAGCGATGCGCTGCCGGTTGATCGCATATCCATCAACAATGTATTGGCGAAGGGTTTTGGTGGCCCACTGGCGAAATTCTATGGCCCGTCGGGAATTAGCGCGGTACCCGACGGCAAGAATGGCGTCCAAATTATAGAACCGAACCTGATAGGTTTTCCCATCTTCGGCAGTATGTGCAAAATTTGCACATACTGAATCCGCATCAAGTTCTTTGTCTTTTAGGATATTGCGGATGTGTTTTGTTGCAACAGACCGTTCAAGATTGAATAATTTCGCTATCTGTGCCTGCGTTGCCCAGACGGTTTCATTGCCCGCATCGGCGCGCAATTCGAGCGCTCCTGATTTTGTCTGATAGAGGACGATCTGATTGTCTAATTTTTTAGGTTTCATTTCCCGGTTGATAATTTCATTCGCCCAATATCAATAATAGCCGCTACGGGAAAACAACACCAATAGTATTTAATGATTTTTTAATATTACTTGAAAATGCCCCGTATTATATACCCACAAGCGGCTGAGCTTCAAGGAAACGCTTCTTTCCAGTGTGCCAGTTGAGCAGGAAAACAAGGAGGTAGCCGCACGCGAAGGCGACCGTGATGGCGAGCGCGATCGCGCGGATGCTCCCGTGGAAAAGGCCGACGCCCGCCGCCGCGAGCGCGGCAGTGGCGAGAAGCGCCCATGAAACCCGGTAGATGTGCCGCGCGTACGAAAAATTGGCTTCGAGCATGAGGACCGAGAGGAAGAACGTGAGTGCGCCGAAGATCCAGAGGTCGTGCGCAACGGAAAGATACTTCGCGCCGAAGAGCATCCGCACGGTGAACGTCGGGAATGCCGCGAAGAAGAGCGTGCCGCACCCGCTCACGAAGGCGATGGCGCCGTAGGCGAAGAGCACTATCTTTTTGCCCGCCTTCTTTCCTTCATGCCCCGCGGCGTACACGGAGGGCGATACGGCGCTGATGACCGCGGCGTTCAGCGTGAGGAGGATGGTTCCCAGCGTATGAAGCGAGCCGTAAAATCCGGTCATCTCCGCGGAGGTCAGGCTCTTTACGAGAAAGATATCGATATTCCCGAGCAGGGTGATGAGCACCGCGAAGATAAAGACATGGCGCAGTTCGATCTTGAAGTCGAATTTCTCGTAATACTTCCGCTTCCAGTCACCGTACTGCGCTCCCCCATCGTTCCCGTCCTTTCCGGCCGGCGGGAAACAGCGATGGTAGAAGAAGGCGTACGCCGCGAGTCCGGAGAGAGCGCCGATGACGAAGGAGAACAGCACGGCGGTTGCGGTGGGAAAGAACAGGACGATGACATACCCGGCAACGAACTTCCCGGCCGCGGCAATGATCGCCGCAAGGCCCGACCAGAGGAAATATTCCCAACCGACGAGCGCCGAGCTGTATATGGACGAATAGACGCCCACGAGGGCGGCGAGGATGATGAAGAGGAGCCCGTAATAGCCGGAGAGGTGAAACGTCAGGACGATCAGCGGTGCGAGCACGAGGAAACATCCCGCATAGACGACGATCCATTTCTTTATCTTTTCCATCGTCCACCCCATGAACGCGCGGTGGGAATCGTAGTCTTTCGTCTTCCAAAAAACAGGGAAGAACTTGAGGAAGAAATAACCGAGCGTTGCCGATACGGCGCCCGTCATGAGCGACAGCGAGTTCAGGCTCTGGAATTCGCCGTACGCGGCGACGGTAAGCCTCCGCGAGATCACAAACTGGAAAAGGTAGCCGAACACGCCCGCGAGAATGGCTCCGGTACTGATGATGACGCTGTTCGTTACCAGCTTATTGCGAAAAAGATGCATGAGTGTTCCCAACTGCCGACTAAAGCGATTTCAGAAGGCCTTCCAGCTCGCTCCCGATGGTTTGAAGCGACTGCGAGATTATGGCAGTCTGGTCGCCGGTATTTCCCGCGGACGACTGCAGTCTTCCCGGCTGGATCCCTACGGAACCGGAGTTGCAAGCCCTCATGGAGCATCCATTGCTTGTGGTGACGGTGTGCCAACCATTAGGACAGTACGGCATGAGTTCCGGGCACGCGACGGGAAACTTTGTGATCGGAGTAGACGTCGGAGTGGAAGTGGCGCCCGAACCCTGAAGGCTGACGACGGTGATCGGTCCCACCTGGTACGGTCCCAGATTGACCAGTGTAGGAGTGCCGTTCGCGCCATCGTAATAAGAGAAATCCGTGGAATTTTGGATCGAAACGGAGATGGATTGCGCGACGTTCGCCACTGCGGGGAGCTTGCTGAGGTCGCCCCATAGCGTCAGCGTGTATGCAGAACCGGCGGCGACATCAAGCGGCTTCGCCGAAGGAGAGAACGTCCATGTGACGGCGTTGCCGGAAACGGCGGACTGGGCAAAGCCATCGACGGAAACGATGTCATTGCCGCTCGAATCGTGCAGGACGAGCGAGCTCAAGAATGCGGAATTCGTTTGGTTCGTCGTAAGCTTCAAACTGTTCAGCACCGCGTCGCCTGCGGCATTCGCGGTGAGGTTGACCGAGCCAAGCTGCTGGAAACTCGACGGAGGCATGGTGGTCACCGTCTGACCGGCGATCGTGAGGACGGTCCGCAAGACCGTTTGCGGATTGGCATCCGCGCCGGAGAGCGTTATCGCCGCTACGACGTTCGAGGTCGCTCCGTACGCCATTACGGCGAGAGCAGGAGTGTCGTTGTTCAGATCGGTCGTCGTCGCGATCTTGAAGGTCAAGGTGCTTCCATCGGTCATCGAACCATTGGCGTACGAACCCGCATCGCCCCTAAGGGTGAGCTGAAGCGAATTGTTCCGTGGAACCACCGGCGCATTCGGAAACGCATTGAACGTGTAAAGATAACCGGTCCCCGCAGCATCAAGCACCGGCGCGGACGCAGTGCCAAGTTCCGTGGAACCGTTCCACAGGCTGACGTTGCTGAACGCCGCTTTAACGCCGGAGTTCGCGACGGCATCAAGGACGTTCATCTGGGTGATCTTTATTCCTTCACTATTTGATGTGTTGGTGAAATCGAAGACCCCGAGCGTATTGCCGGTGGAGTTCTGGACGATGATCCCGGCCGGAGGCGAGCTCCGATCGATGCTCACGGAAAGCGCCGGCGTGGTCGTCGGGGTTGTTGTTGGGGTTGAAGAAGAAGCGATGGTGATCGGCAACCGTATCGGAACCGGAGTCGGCTCGGGTCCATTACAGCCCCACGCGGGACAGACCCGCGACGGATTCTGGTGGATCTGAGATTCCAAGCTCTGCACCTCGGCAAGGAGACTTTGAACCTCTGCCCGAAGGCCGGTGGCAGTGGCAGTGGCGGTTTGGGCCAGGGAAATGCCCGGGAGCAGGAACGCGGCGGCGGCAAAAGCGGCGACCACTTTGGTTTTTATATTCATTATAGTAATGACATTATTTTATCCCTGACGAGGGGATGTTTCTCTAGTTATTATCCTCTATTTTATCCGCCGCGTCATCATGCTCCGACACTGCCATCAAGGCAGCTATGTTATCCCCAGCTGAACTCCTTCCTTCCAAAGTGACCCCAAGCAGCTGTCTCGGCCCACTTAACAGAGGCGAAGCCCAGGAATGCGGCGATGCCCGCTGGCGTAAGATCATAGCCCTCGATCGGCATGGTCACGCCGTCCAATTCGGCAACGGCCATAACGGGCTGCGGCTTGCCGATGGCATAGGCGATTTTCACACGGCATACTTTCGCAGCGGGATTCTTCTTCAGATAGTCCACGGCGATGCGGCGCGCGATGTATGCGCCCGAGCGATCCACCTTCGTGAGATCCTTGCCCGAGAACGATCCGCCGCCCACGCCGATCTCCGGGCCGTAGTTGTCTATCACGATCTTGCGTCCGGAAATGCCCGAGTCGGCGTCGAAACCGCCCATGTTCCACTCCCCAGCCGGGTTGATCAGATACTCATCCGCCACAATGGATTCCTGCACGAGCTTCAAAAGGTCCGGCGTCTTGGAGTTCTGGAAACTGGCAACGACGCACGTCACGCGGTCGCCGTCCACCGTCACCTGCGTCTTGCCGTCGTACGGATACACCGCGTAGATCTTTTTGCAGAGGTCGCGGGCGAGCGCATATTCCTTGGGCAAAAATTCCTCCGTCTCGCGCGTGGCGTAGCCGATCATAATACCCTGGTCACCCGCACCGCCCGTGTCCACTCCCTGTGCGATCTCGGGGCTCTGCTTCACGAGATACGCGTGCACTTCATAATTATCGCCCACGATGCCGTGGACCACTTTCGCGATGTCCACGTCCGTCGCGCTCGTCACTTCGCCCGAGAGCGTGACGTGCCCATGGCCGCCCATGATCTCCGCCGCAACGCGGCTCTTCGGATCCCCCGCCAAGTAAGCGTCAAGTAATGAGTCCGCGATGAGGTCACACATTTTATCCGGATGCTTTGGCGAAACGAATTCCGCCGTTCGAATGGTATTCATTTTTTGGTTAATTATTTTTTAATGATTTATTTTCGCTTTGATCTGCCTTTAAAAACAAAAACGCTCTTTCGCGAGCGAGAAAGAGGTTCGAAGAAAACAGCTGCGACCTTTATCTTTCCCTTGCGGGCTGGATGAGACACCTTCGCGGTGCGGTCCCGTAAGGTTGTCGGACGGATCGATGAGCCAGTGCTCTCCCCGTCGCTCGTGATAAAACTATTCAGTTGTAGGAATAAGCATAGCACAGGATAAAACTCGGCGCCTGGTAGGTTATCCCCACCAGGCGCTTCGAGATCGACTACCGAACTACCGGAACAGGCGCGAAGGGACGAACTTATCACCACCCGAATGCCGCGCGTTGCGACGGATGATGCCGGACGTGAAGATGCCCGTACCCAGACCGCTTCGGACGTTATTGCGCCGCCGCCACAGAACCAGGCATAGAGCCAGGATCACGACGAACGGAAGTGCCACCGCACATACGGGAATGCTCGCAGAAAGGTCCATCGGAAAATTACCTCTGGATACTTTCTATCACACCGCCACTCTTTTAGCAATTTTAAAAACTCAGGCTTGAGCCTTGGGGATCCACGGGAATATTTCGCGTGCGTCGTTAAGGATCTTCTTCTCGAATGGTGCGGAAAAAACGATGCGCTTTCCATCCCGTTCGACGCTCGCTCTGGGGATCTTCTTCATCTGTTCGAGAAGCTCAACCACCATCGGACTCTCTTTGGATGCGATCGTTACCACCAGCCGGTCCTCGTCTTTTGTGCTCCTGACGCGCTCCACGCTTTTCACGATATTCCCCGAAGCCCCATGGAGGGCCGTGCATAGATCGACAAGCTGGTCGAGCCTTTCCTCCTCGGAACCTTGTTTTTCCAATGCCTTGCTATGATCGATCACCTTTTGGTTCTCCATATGCTCCTTTCCAAGGGTGTTGAATATCTTCGTGAGCGACATGTCGGGGGCGATCATTTCCTCATCTAGTAGTGCATTCATCTTCGCGACGAAGTTCGCGATTCGCTCGGGCCTCTGGTAAAACAGGCTCGATGCCGCCGAACCCGTCGTCAAAGTATTCACCTCACTGCCATCCGTAAGGTCTTCCAATATCGATCGCAACGGCAAATAATCGGAGACTCCGCACTTTTCGATCAGGTCGGATATCTCGTTCATGATCACATTAAGGCGAAGATTCTCGACTTCAACTCCCACGCTTCCTGTGCGATTGATCTCTTTGAGCTTTAGGACAGCCTCAGGGCTGTCTAGCTCAGAAAGCTCCTGCTTGAATCGTTCTCCCTCCTGGCTCATGGAGTGGTCGATTTTTCCGCCGCCTTGAGCGCTGCGACGATGGTGACGGCGTCCTGGCGAGCTGCGGCGAGATCCTTCTGGGCCGTTTGTATATCGGTGCGGGCGGTCTTTAATGCCGCGGTGTTCGCCTGCATCACGGCGGTGCTGCCATTGTCCGGCGCGAGCGACGCGGTCGCGGTCACGGCATTCTGCGCCTGCGTGGTCGCATCGGCAGCCTTGGTATTGAGGTCGGCGAGGGCCGAGACCGAAGCGCTCATAGCGGCTCCCGCAGATTGTGCCTGCGTGATCCTTGTTTGCAATGCGCCCGAAAGCGTCGTCATCGCGTTTGCGATGGCCATCACGCGATCGGCCGCCGCCGCGATCGTCCCCTGCGGGATGATCAACATATAAATGCGGTAGGCTTTCGTGATCGATTGGATATCCGTCTTGAGACTGCTCGTGTTGTTATCGCTTTCGTCCGTCGCGATCTGGGATTGGAGAGCGGTCATCGTCGCGATCTGGGATTGGATCTGCGAAGAGAGGGAACTCTTTTCCGTGCCCGACAATTTCTGCATCGCATTCACGCGGGTCTCGAGGGCGTTCAGGGCACTGATACGGTTGGCGATCTGATTATCGGCGTTCTTCACCATTTGCGCCTCGCGTGCAGCGGTCGTGCTCGCGTTCGCTCCCGTGCGGGCGCGCATGCCGCCGAGGCGGGTCGATGATGCTGTCTGCGCGAACGCCGGCGCGGCGCCTGCCGAGATCAAAACGAATCCTGCGATGATCGACGCTGTCGTTGAACTGATCTTTTTATGGTTCATGTTCGTCGTTATATATAAGAAGTTATTGTCCCGGCTGGCTGCTGCTTGCCACGCTCGCGTCGACGTTCGCGGAATCCGAGGACAGCCCGTTCATCTGTGCATTGATATTCGTCATATCCTGATCAAGGTCGCTGTCGGAAGTTCCGGTGGAGACAATGGTGTTATCCGTTGAGCTTTCGCTGGTCATCGTCCCCGAAGTGCTTGAACTTGACTGGCCCGTCGACGAAACCGAACCACCCTGATTGTTGCCCGCCATCCACCACCAGACGATGCCGACCACAATGACCACGATGACGATCCAGATGATCACCTTTACCGATTTAGACATGGTTAATGTAAATTATTTTTAATATTGCTTCCTTTTAATCCCCTGCGTTCAACGCAGTTCGCGTGGAAGGACCGACGTATCCCTTCGGCGAGATCCCGTGCGCGGTCTGGAATTTCTCGACGGCCGCCTCGGTGAGCGTCCCATAATATCCCGTGGCCGAGCCGGAAAGGAATCCGTCGGCGATAAGGCGATTTTGCAAAGCGGTCACCTGGGCATCCTGCGATCCCACGCTCAAGAACTCCGTGAAGGTGGTCGCCGTTGCGGTGCTCCCGTTCGTACCCACCGCCGCCTGCGATTGCAACTGGGTCAGCTGACTTTCAAGTGACTGGATCTCGGAGGCCACCGACGTGCCTGTTGAGGACGCTGCCGTCACCGTCACGGAGGTTCCGGTGGTGGTCGTTGTCGTCGTGCCGACGGTGAACGGCGAAACAACGAGCTGGCTGCTCGAGTTCCCCGCCGCATCGGTGATGACGATCGTGCAGTCGTTATGCAATCCGGGCGCGAGCGTGTTGAATACCACGGTGTTCAAACCTGCCGTGGCGTAGGTGGTCGGGCTGGAACAGTCACCGCCGTAATGGATGGTGCCCGCTTCGGTGGACACGAACCCGTAACTCGGCGTTGCGCTGGCCCCGGTCGCCTGAACCGGATTGGATTGATAGAGCGTGATCGGGCCGGTCACTGCCGTCGCCGTGATGGTCTTTTGCACGTCCGTCCCGGAGAACGGGCCGACGGTGTTGCCGTACTGATCAACGATGGAAACGCCGCCGATCTGGAGCGGATATGCCGTGTTGCTCTGACCGACCGCGACGGTGTACGTGGCAGTGAAGGTCTCGCCGTTGTTCGTCGTGTTCCATGAAAGCGGCACGCCGTTATAGGAACCCGTCACCGATCGTGCGGACGGCTCGGCCGTTGAAGGAATGAGGGTGAATGTTATGGTGTTCCCGGCGTACAGCACTCCGGAAGAATTCGCGTTCGAGGTAATGTAACCGCTCGCGTTGCTGGTGTTCGCCGTGCCGTTGCTCAGAACGTTGACCGTCGCGCTGCCGGAATTGCCGTTGACGTCCGTGAACATGATCGTGGCATTGATCGTCCCCTGCGCATCACCGCTTACGAGCGTGTACGTCACGGTATACGGCCCGGTTCCCGAACCGCTCAAGCCAATGGTATGGCCAAGCAACGTTACGGTAGGATTCACCACCGCTTCGTTCGTGCTGAACGTAAGCTGGATCTGACTTCCCGTGGCCGAAAAAGTGGTCCCGACATTTTCCACGGTGACGGCGACCGAGGTAAGGATCGGCGCCTGCGCGCTCGTCACATTATACGCTCCGCCCGGAAAAGCAGAATCCGTGCTGACGCTCGTGACGCCCGTTCCGATCGTAAGATATCCGGACGAACCGTTCGCAACGACCGGCGCGCCGGAGAGCGTCAAAGTGATGACGCTGCTGCCGGAACCGCTTATCGAGGTGACCCCCAGCCCGCTCAAGCTGCCGGTGAAATTCGTATAGTTCCAGCTGTTCGTCGTCACCGGTTCCGAATAAATGATGGTGATCGTGTTCGGTCCGGTCAGCTTCGTGCTCACCACCGACGGCGTCGCGGCGTACGCGCTCGAAGCCACGGCAAAAAATCCGACCGCCATCACCATCGCACCCACCGTCTTATAGAGAAATTGTTTTGACATGTTTTTATTATACCACGTTCGTCTACTGGTATCATACCGGGAAAACACCGATTTTCTTACAGTGCCATCGCCGGCACTGGACAACGCTGTTATTCCGACCCGTTAAAAAGTTTCAGTCGGTCAATGACGATCTTCTGGATCCCCGCCACTGCCGGCGCGGTGATCTTGTATGGCGCGATCTCGTTCGGGTCTTTCAACCCCTCCTCGACGCCGCGACGCCAGGCGAGACGAAGCTCGCTGGAAACATGGATGATCGTCATGCCCGCCTTCGCTGCGGCGACGAAGTCGGCATCCCCGGTGCCGGAGCCGCCGTGGAGCGTCATGAACTTCGCGTTCGCACCGGCTACCGCGATCGCCGCCTTGATCTCCGCGATAAGAGGAATGTTCAGATGTTTGTGCTCCGCGCCAGCGCCGCCGGTCGTCATGCTTTTCAAAAGTCCGTGCATATTCCCCACTGCCGGCGCGAGCACATCAATGCCGGTCGCCGTCACGAACTTCACCGCATCCTCCGGCGTGGAAAGCGCGATGCCCGCAGGCGCCGCGTCTATGATCTCCGAATTGGATCCGATATAGCCGATCTCGCCCTCGATCACGATATTCGGATCGATCGCGCGGATCGCGGCAACGGCTTCTTTTGTGTTCGCGATATTCTGTTCCATCGGCAGCGATGAATTATCGAAAATGATCTCGTCGAACCCCGCCGCGGCGGCCTCCTTCGCTTTGTCGAGGGAATGCGTGTGGTCGGCATTGAGGAAGATCGGATAGTCGTACTGCTCGCGCAAATTTTTGATGAGCGCGGCGGCCTGACGCACGCCGATGAACTCACGCTCGCCCTCCGAAACGCCGATCAACACCGGCACCTGAAGCTCGCGCGCGCCGGCGAAGATCGCCTTGAGCGCCGCGAGGTCGGAGATGTTGAAATGGCCCAGGGCAACACGGCGGGCATCGGCGTCGGCTAAAACTTCGCGAAGGGTCTTCATGGGTTTGATTATACCCTATTAGGAAGCGAAAATCTTCACAATGATCCGAGAGTGGATGCTCGATCCAGGGAAGCTGCGTGAGTGCATGGATTTCTTCCGTGGCAAGACGCAGGTTGCGCAATTGCGAGTGGAGCGTCGGTTAAAACGGATTGATAAACTTATTAAAAATATTGCCCTAAAGAAAGAGCGTGTGATTGATTTGTATGCTTCCGGTACTCTGGAACAGCAGGGTTATATTGAGAAGAATCTTGAGTACGATAACGAAGAAAATAAATTAAAAGCTGAACGCGACGATCTCACGAAACGGATACCACTGCTTCATAAAACTGAGGTGGTCGATGCCAGCGTCAAACAGTACTGTGAAACAATGAAAATGCGACTGAATAAGTCCTTAGATTTTGATGCTAAGCGGAAATTTGTCCTCGATTATATCGGGAAAATCGTTTATAGCGAAGATCGGATTACCCTCTATGGATCGGTACCGGTGAAGCTGAAGTCCTACGATAAAAATCAGCCGACTGAAGTAAGTAAAATTGACTTCAGGATATCAGATCGTACCTGGCTTCGGAAAGATTAGGGCGAAGCACTAATAAGAGTCCGGCTGGCCGTTAATCTCAGTTCGAGGATGGAGTAGTGCTTGTGCTTACGACTACCATCTGACCATTTGCTGATTGTTTAATAGTCTTTGTCGTAGTCGTACCCGAAGATGTGATATCAGTTTCCTGGTATAAGCTAATAACACCTGCATTCACTTTATAAATCCAGAAAACAGAATCTGATGCTCCAAGCTCGTCCGAAGCCGAAATCGTTTTTGACGCAGGATCAAAAGAAGGATTCATTAATGAGCAACTGACATAACTTCCTTCGGGACAAGAAAATTGCTCGGTGCTTGTGTTATAAAGCCAGTAGTAAACCGACGTTCCCCCTGAACCATAATCAGCATCGATCATGAAGTCAGGATAGCCATCGAAATTAATATCTTGGCTTTCGGGTTTTGGACAAGATTGGCTTCCCGGCGCGATACCTCTAGTAGTAATCGCCTGCACCGTCGTGCTCCCCTTAAGTATATCGATTTCGCCTACTGACTCCTGACCGTCCGCACTAATCATTTTGCAATTTGCCACCACGGTGAAATTACCAACTTGAGCAGATGAACTTGAAGTAAATACCGAAACGGTCGTCGATTGTGTCGGTTGAATTGGAGTAGTAGTGGATGCGGGGACTGGAAGTTGCGAAACAGGAGTTTGAATTGACCGTGATCGTGGATATAAATAATATGCAGCTGCCACAATAACAACGACTGCTAAGAGAATAAATAAGATTTTTTTCATTAGTTCTGGGTTGATGAATTTATTTGTGTCGACGTTTCCATATCCATAGTACTAGAGGCATTAATGAAGGTTGATGTGTCGATATTTAATCTTGTGGAGGTGGGCATTTGCAAAATGGGGACGGCGGGAGGAACGATAAGCTTTGACTTGGGGGGTTGAATTGGAGTAGGAAATGAAAACTTTGTTTGTAATGGTACTGGAGTGGCTGGGTGTGGATCAAATGGTGCGGGAACAACTGCGGAAACAGTAGCTCCATAAGTCATGGTCTTATTTATTGTACCATCACCTTTGTTTTCGACATTTAGCGTAACACCATTTTTTCCTTCAAGAAGCGTGCTCCTGTCAAGTGTATAGGTATCAAGCTGGTGCGGAACTGTTGGCATATCCCCAGTTGCAAAGGAGATAAGCTTAGATCCGTCGCTAATTCCGATCTTTAATCGATAGACACCCGTACCAGTGCCAGAAACTTTGAAGGTGAAATTATTGTCTTGCGGGAAGAAAATACGGATAGCTTTTGTTTGTGGATCATATGAAGCAAACGGAAAATCATTCTTAACGACTCCATTGACCACTCCAATCGTGTGGCCATCAGAATCTTGAATGCTCAAGTCTCCTGGACTGTATAGCTGGGCATACACTGAGCTACTAGCACCGGCAAGGGCAATTTTATCAATTATGTCTGTGATATCACTGGAAGTTTGACCCGGGAAATATGTCCCAATATTCTCCAACCTGTTTGCAATAGCAGGAAGATAGGTTGACGGACTACTTCCGTTATAAGCGGCTGTGGTAAGCACTGTCTCCATGTCGGCACAAGAATAAGTCGTTGTCCCATATTCAGATGAATAAACGGTAAAGGGTGTTGTTGTAACATTGCAGCTACGATTGTTATCGAGCTTATCGGTCAACACCTTCATGCCGTCTTTTACATTCGCATATATAGATTGGATAGTATTCGCGTATTGTTCATACATGGGACTGCTAGAGTTGTTGCCATAGGGAATATAATACTTGTCGTATGTATTATATGTACCTGCGTTAGCATAGCAGTTTATGTAGGTGCTGGTCATATAACTTGCGCAAGGAGGAATTGTGACACCGCTCCCATATCCCCGGGGATCGTTCGTGGAATAATCTTCATCTTCGAATTCATGGGCGAGAATATTAGGGGTAAGTTGCATAATTCCATGCCCATAATCATAGGTCACTGTCGTGTTATCGAAACCCGTTCCACCATCTTCATCCGCAGCAATTCCCCAAATTACCTTTTCCGGAAAACTGCTCGAGCTGATATCAGGATAACTACTCGTCGCGAACATCGACAAATCATTCGGACTGCTTGCCCCAGGGGGCGTCGTGGTAGCCGCGTTTATGCCGGTATCATCATCGCTGCTATATAACGAATTAACGGTGCTGGAATCGTTGTAGTAATGATCTATTGCCTCAAGTACGTATTCCCCCGTTTCTCCCGTAGAAGTACCTACAGTAATCGCCGTGGAGCTCGCCTCAAGTGCCTCCTGCATCGTCCCGTCATATGAGCTGATATACTGCGTCGCCGTATCGCTCGCCATCATCCAGCCGGTCGTGCCATCCGTGGGATCGGTGACCTGAAACCAAGTATCACCGCTGCCATCAATCATGGGGTTTCCTGATACATCGGTGGAGCTTGCGACCTGAACAACCCAATCTGCCGGCACAGTCTTCAAGACGTTCGCCGAAGTACTCGATGCGTCGTAGAGATCGAGTGTGGTGATGTTTTGCACTTGCGCATAGTAGCTTTCCGGTACGCCCGACCAGTTCCCTGTATAAAGACCCCATATCTCAGCCGCGGTCGGTATCTCGTTGAAGATCGCAGTGTCGTCATAGATACCGTAAGGAGGATAGAAACTTGGAACGTCCGACGCTCCCCCGACGGCAAGGATATTGAGGGGTCTTACCGAGCCGGGATCGGTCATCGTCCCGGATGCATAGGGAGAGCCGTCCACATAAATGGTCCACGCGCCAGAATTCGGGTCAAGGGCGAAATCAAACATGTACCACACCCCCGCAACGGGAGTGAACGGTGCGGCGTCGCCCGTATCGTTTGAATTCCATTCGAGACGCAGGGTATGGTCATAGTAATGTATGCCCGTGCGGAGCCCGCTTCCCGCGTCGGTGTTCAGGTCCATCAACAACTGCTCGTTCGTATTGTTGAAATAATACCAGGTGTGCATCCATATCGAGCTTGATCCGTTGAAGCCGAGATTGCTATTTACCGCCCCGTAGTTAACCCCCGATGTGCCAGTATCCAGTCCTTCGCCAAAGATCGCAGAAGGATAGGTCTCGCTCCCCGAGAGGGTAAGATCGTATGATCCCGCACTGTCCTTCGCATTGCCATCGAAAGGATAGTAAGCGACGAGATGGTGACCGTTCATGAGAGTACTGGAGGAAATGGGTTCGGCAGCCGCATGGACGGGATGGGTTAGTAAAAGAAAACCGCCCAAGATGGCGGCACAAAAAAAGAGCGTTCTTCGACCACAAAGCAAAAGATGCCTCATGAGCATATCTTCATTATAAATGCTTTTATTTTTCGATTCAATACAATAATATCCCCGGCTCTCTATATCGTCTTCGGCATATAATTTTTCGGCGCTTTTTTGAGGAGTTAAAGCAGTGCCGACTTGGAAAGCAATCCGGTC
>CAYQFA010000012.1:0-20616 GCA_964416665.1 uncultured Candidatus Saccharibacteria bacterium | reverse complement strand
GCTGCGGGACCTGGATTCGAACCAAGATAAACGCCTTCAGAGGGCGCTGTCCTACCATTAGACGATCCCGCAATCGAAGCGCGAACGTATTTCATTATACGCGACGGACGATTTTTATCAACATTCAAAAACCAAGGGACGAGGTATGTCCTTATCCCACGTTTTCCACGATGGCAACTTCGAGCGGCACGATAGCGAACGGCGAGTAACGCATTTCGGCGTACGCGCGGATCAGGGCTTTGATGAGTTTCACGAGCGTTGCGGTGTCGGCAGTGGTGCCCAATTTTTTGACCGCGGCGACCTCATCTTTGGTGAGATCCTTTTCAAAAGTGGCTTCGAGTGAGGGGTTGATAGAAAGAGAGAGCACCTTGCGGAAATAATGGATGAGGTCTTTGGTGAACTGCACCAGATTGTGGCCATCGTCATTCAGCGCCGAAAGCGTGGCGAGCGCGCCTTTCACGTCTTTGCTCAACATCAACGCAGCGAGTTCGTGTACCCTGCGAAGACCAGTGCGGCCGGTGATGCGCTCGGCATCTTCGAGCGAGATAGCGGATGCCTTATCAAAAGACGATATCTGTTCGAGCAGTGATTCGGCATCGCGGAAACTTCCTTCACCGGCGGCGGCGATGAGTTCCAATACGTCGTCGTTGATCTTGATCTTCTCCGCTTTTGCGATCGTTGAAAGCTTTGCCATGATCGTCGCCTTGGCCTGTTTTTTGAAAACGAACCGCTGCGCGCGCGAGACGATCGTCGCCGGCAGTTTTTCATACTCGGTCGTCGCCATGATGATGACGACATGCTTCGGCGGTTCCTCGAGCGTTTTCAAGAGCGCATTGAACGCGGCGCCGGTCAACATATGCGCCTCGTCAATGATATAAACTTTGTATTCGCCGGAGGTCGGGGAGGTCTTGATGTTTTCTTTAAGGTTGCGGATCTCGTCAATGCCGCGATTCGAGGCGGCGTCGATCTCGATGACGTCAAAGGAGTTCTGCGCGTCGATCGAAAGGCATTCGCGGCATTCGTTGCACGGCTCGCCGAGCGCGGCGAACTTCGGGTCACTGCGGCGTTTCTCGCAATTCAACAATTTGGCGATCAGCCGTGCCGTGGTGGTCTTGCCGGTACCTCGGGCGCCATAAAAGATATATGCCTGCCCTAAATGTCCCGCTTTTGCTGCATTTTTGAGGATCTGGACGTTCGTGTCCTGCCCAAGCACGTCTTCGAGCTTCTTGGGACGGTATTTACGATAGAGCGCTTGTGCCATTGCGATAATTATATATGATGAAGGGGTAAGCAACAACACGACACGACGACACGCGCGACAACGATCTATGCAATACGAACTTCAAGTTGGCGAATTCAAGGGGCCGCTCGAGAAACTCCTTGAACTGATCGAGGCGGAAAAATTGGATATCAACGACGTCAGTCTTGCGAAAGTGACCGACGGTTTTTTGCACTATCTTGAGGATCTGAAAAGCGCGATCGGTGCAGCGGAAAAGACCGAGGACGCCTTTCGCGCCGATCTGCGTTTGCTTGCGGATTTTGTTTCGATTGCAAGCCGTCTTATCTTTTTGAAATCGAAATATTTGTTGCCGGGACTTGAACTTACCGAAGAGGAAGAGGCGGATATCAAAGATCTCGAGGCGCGGCTCAAGATCTATCAGGAGATAAAACCGGCAATGCGGATCATTAATGAGCTTTGGCACGAGAGCCATAAATCGTACAGCCGCCCTTATCTTGTCGGCAAAGGGGTTGGCCTTGCGCCCGGCCAGACATTCTTTTATCCGGGAAGAAATTTGAGCGTGGAGAACATGCATGCCGCGCTTGCCGGTATTTTGGATACGATGAAGACGTACGAGCTTGATACGGAGACAATAAAAGAGAAGATCGTCACGCTCGAGGAGAAGATCTCCGAAGTGCTCGGACGCATCCAGAAAGAAGGGGATATGCATTTCAAAGAACTGTCGGGCGAGAAATCGCGCGGCGAGATGATCGTCGTTTTCCTTGCGCTTTTACATCTTGCCCGCGAACAATTGGTGCTCCTTGAGCAAATGGACGCATTTTCTGATATAATGGTGAAGAAAAAATGAGCGACAATGATAAGAACAACCTCGCCGCATTTGAAGCCCTCCTTTTTATACACGGCGAGCCGCTCACGTATAATAAAATAGCTTCGGTGTTGGGCATTGAAAAAGAAGCGGTAGATGCATTGGTCAACGAACTAAAAACCCAGCTTGAGCAGGAGAACCGGGGTCTGCAAGTGATCTCGGACCGCGAAAAGATCCAGCTTGCCACTAAGCCGGAATTCAATTCGATACTCGAAAGTTTTGTGAAGGAGGAGATCTCGGAAGATCTGTCCGCCGCCAGCCTGGAGGCGCTCTCCATTGTTGCGTATCTTGGGCCGATCTCGCGCGCAAAACTTGAATATCTTCGCGGCGTGAACTCGATCGTCATCCTTCGCAGTTTGATGATCCGCGGACTCGTTGAGCGGTTCGCCGATCCGGCGCACCCGGCGACGTTCCTTTACCGCCCGACGTTCGATCTCATAAAACATCTTGGGATAAAAGAAAGGGAAGAGTTGCCGCAATATGAGAAATTCCAGGAGTTGTTGAAGGTCTTCGAGGTGCAACAGCCGCCGTCGCCACCGGGAGCTTAGCGGTCCTGAAAATGAAGGTTCTATGGAAAAAAACTATCAAAAGGTATTGTTTTTAATCGTAATTATCGCCGCAGCCATCTTCACGCGGTTTTTGTACCCCACCATTTCCAGTGCGCCCAACAACGTATCGAGCACGATCTCTTCCGTCGCCAGCTCACAAACGTCAGTACTTAATAGCGACGACGGTGTCGCTCCGGATTCCACGGCGTCCTATTCCGGCGAAGCGGATATCGCCGGCTCGGTTTTCTCGCGTACGCAGACCACGCAGGTGCCGGGTTTCTCGCAGCATGCGTCGCTTGTCGCCGATCTTACGAACGGCATCGTCATCGCCGCGACCGATCAAAACGTCCGTTGGCCGACGGCCTCGATCACCAAGCTTATGACGGCGACCATCGTGCTCGACCATTTGAGCACGAGCACCAGGATCACGATCACGCCGCAGATGTTCGCCGTCTATCCGCAAGAGGGAACACTGGTGGTGAACGGAACCTATACCGTGAATGACCTGCTGCACGTGATGCTTATGCCGTCGAGCAATGTCGCCGCCGAGGCGATGGCGACCTATTACGGTCGCGCGGTGTTCGTGGCGGAGATGAACCAGCGCGCGCAAGCGTGGGGGATGACAAACACATATTTCGACGATCCGTCCGGCCTCTCCTCGGCCAATGAATCGAGCGCTCACGATCTGATGATCCTTGCCCAGCACATCTATAATGACTATCCGCAGATTTTTGCCATCACGCGTACGCCGGAAACGACCATCACCGATCAAAGCTCGGGTAAAAGATATGACGTGAAGAGCATCAACGACTTTGCCGGTCAGGCGAATTTTATCGGCGGTAAGACGGGGTATACCAACGAGGCGGAGGATAATCTTCTCTCGATATTCAACTATCACGGGAATCCCGTGCTCATCATCGTCCTTGGCGTGGCCGATCGCTTCGGTGACACGACAAAATTGCTTAATTGGTTTACTATGAACTATCGATGACCCACTCCCTGCTTATCAGCCAGACCATTCGCGTTACGATCATCGCGGCCATCGCATTTTTGGTCGCTTTGCTCATCACTCCGCTTTGGTTCAATTTCTTAAAAAAATATAAATTCGGAAAGCAGCTTCGGAACGATCCCAACACTCCGATCTTCCAAAATTTGCACAAAGACAAGGCGGGAACTCCTACGGGCGCCGGTGTCATCATCTGGGCGACGGTGATCGGCCTTGCGATCATCTTCGATCTTTTAAATCATCTTTTTGGTGGCGTCTGGCATTATTTCAACTTTATCGATCGCGCCGAAACTTATTTGCCGCTCGCGGCCATGCTCATCGCCGCGTTGCTCGGCTTCCTCGATGACTGGTTGGGCGTTTTAAAGATCGGCGGTGCCGCCGGAGGGGGATTGCAGATCCGGCATAAATCGATCCTTTACTTCCTCGTGGCGCTCGTCGGCGCATGGTGGTTCTACTTCCGCCTCGGCTGGGACGTGCTTTCCATACCGTTCGTCGGCAGCGTGACGATCGGCTGGTGGTACATTCCCATTTTCATTTTCATCATCTTCGCGACCGCATTTTCCGCGAACGAGACCGACGGGCTCGATGGTCTCCTGGGCGGCGTTTCACTTTTTGCCTTCATCGCCCTTACCACCGTCGCCTTCGTCCTCCACCGTTATGATCTTGCGGCGTTCGGCGGCGCCGTGATCGGCGCGTTGCTCGCCTTCCTGTGGTTCAATATCTATCCCGCGAAGTTCATCATGGGCGACACCGGCTCCATGGCGCTCGGTGTGACGATCGGCGTCATCGCGATGCTTACCAACACCACGCTCATCCTGCCGTTTTTCGCCATCATTCTCGTGATCGAATCGCTATCGGTGATCGTCCAGCTTATATCAAAAAAATGCCGCAAGAAAAAGATATTCCGCTCCACGCCGATCCATCACCATTTCGAGGCGATCGGCTGGCCGGAGTCACAGGTCACCATGCGCGCCTGGATCATCTCGGCCATTTTCTGCGCGCTCGGGCTGATCATATTCTTTTTGTCGCGATAGTTGTTGAAATTTGATTTTATAAGACATCTTTCCTAAACTGGCGGTGGGAGGAACTGTTTTATGTTGACGGCAGAAACAGGTTCTGCGTTCCGCAGACACAACTACATGTTGACCTATTCAGAGGCCGGCAAAATCATCGAGAAGTCCTTCCGAGCATCCTCGCGATGCACGGCACTCGCGCATGCCAAGTATACGCTCGGCATTCCGAATCGCTTGACCGTCGAGCGATTTACCCAAGCCGGCGGAATAAAACTCACGCTTGGCAACAAACAGGTCTACCCGCACGGGCGGGAACCTCATCCAGGAGGGGGTAAATGACCACCCCCTCCTATTCTTTTAATCTTTTCTTGATGGCTTGCGCATTAGACTTCACGGGTCAATGGGGCTGGTGGTGAAAAGGTATCACAGCCTTCTTGCCAGTTGGCAATTCGGAGTTCGATTCTCCGCCAGTCCACCATTGGCCACGAATTGACATCCATAAAAATTTGCGTATTATGGATACTACAACTGGCAAGAAGGCGTGGTGCCCTTCACCACGAAGATAAATCAAAAGCCATTCCCGAAGGAATGGCTTTTGATTTATTGACTTATTTGGCTATTCACCGAATGCATAGCAATGCTCCTTTTGAGACCGTTGCGTATTCGCGGTAGGTTTCAAAAGGAGTATTGCTGTGCATTTGACGGATAGCCAACATCTTTGCTACAATATCTTCCATATGTCAGACGAAATATTGACCCCAACGGAAAATAATCAGCAGTCAGGGTACCCGGCCGAAGCATCTCGCGAAATGATGGAGGCGGGTGTTTTCTATGGCCGCAAGAAGAGCAAGACGAATCCGAAGATGAAGCAGTTCGTGCTCGGCAATCGCGGCGGCATCGAGCTCATCAACCTCAAGAAATCGGAGGAGCTTGTTCAGGAAGCTGCAGCGTTCGTGAAAGAAAAAGTGAAGAATGGCGCTTTGGTCCTTTTGGTTGGTACTGCGGCCGGATCGGAGGAAGGCATCAAAAAGATCGCCGAGAAGTTCAAGCTTCCTTATGTGACGATGCGTTGGGTGGGCGGCGCGATCACCAACTTCGGGAACATTTCAAAGCGTGTTGAGCATATGGTGAAGTTGCGTACCGATATCGCTTCGGGCGCACTCGGCAAATATACCAAAAAGGAGCGTCTGGAGATGGAGCGCGAGATGGAGCGGCTTACCATACTCATGGGCGGTCTCGAGAACATGCCTCGGACGCCGGATGTCATGATCGTCGTCGATCCGATATTGCATAAGACCGCGGTCGCCGAAGCGATCGTGAAGAAGATCCCGATCGTGGCACTCGCGAACGTTGATGCGAATCCCGACGATATTGATTATCTCGTGCCGGGCAACGACAAGGCGAAACGAAGCATCGAATGGTTTCTGGGAAAGATGGAAGAGGCGATTGACGAGGGCATAAAGGAAAAGGCGAGGGCAGTGGCGGCAGCTGCCGCGGCGGCTCCGGCAGTGGAAGCGCCAAAGGCGGAGATCGCGAAGGCATAGATAGGTTCGGTGAAGGCGTAAATCAATTAACAAAGTAAAAGTATTTTATCAACGATAACGATCATGGCACATTCAAAAGAGGTTACGGTGGAAGCGGTACAGAAATTGCGCGAGCTGACGAGCGCCGGCGTCATGGATTGCCGCAAGGCGCTCATCGAAGCTGAGGGCGATTTTGATGCGGCGATAAAGATCATTCATGAAAAAGGGTTGGCGAAGGTGGAGAAGCGCGCCGATCGCGAGACGGGCGCCGGTCTTGTCCAGTCGTATGTGCACAATGAACGCATCGGCGTTCTGGTGGACCTTCGCGCCGAAACGGATTTTGTGGTTCGCTCGGAGCCGTTCCGCATCCTTGCCAAGGATGTCGCGATGCATATCGCCGCTGCGGCGCCGGAGAACGTGGAAGAGCTTCTTGCTCAGCCGTACATAAAAGATGAGTCGAGGACGGTGAAGGACGTCATCGGCGAAGTGATCGCCAAAGTCGGCGAGAATGTTTCCGTGAAGCAATTTTACCGTATTGAGGTATAATTGAGGTATTGATGATCGAATTTATCTTTACCACCATTTTGATGCTGTGCTTGGCCACGGTCCTGTATTTGACCGTACAGGCCTTGCCGCGCATCGCCGAGGATACTGCGGTCGAGAAGAGCGTGTTCGAGAGGTGGGCGAGTTCGGAGATGCCGGAAAAGATCGATGCGGCATTCAATAACTTTCTGCTCAAATTTCTGCGAAAGTTCAAGATCGTCGTGCTTCGCCTCGACAACACCCTTTCAAAACACTTGCGCGCGATCACGCCGCAGGAGAATCGGGCGAACACGAACATTGATTTTAAGGAGATTGCAGGGCAGAATATAGAGGAAGAAAAATAAATGCGTCGGTGGCGGAGTGGTCAATCGCAACAGACTGTAAATCTGTCGCCCTATGGGCTACGAAGGTTCGAATCCTTCCCGGCGCACACACAAAAAGAAGGAGAGGTATTTTCAGCTCGTGATAAGAATAATTCGCTGAAAATACCTCTCCTTCTTTTTTTATTGCCTTTTTTCAAAATCTTGTTATTATGTGCCTATCGGCGCGGGGAATTGGCCATCCTCCCACCCCTCCTTCCCGGGAAGGAGTGACACTATCGGCTGCCGCAGGAATGAGTCCAGGGGATCTATTCGTATTGCGAACGAATGATCGAAGTCCCTGAACCCATTTCCTGCGGATTTTTTATCGGAACGGAGATTGCTCCGGCGTCCCTTTGTGATCTATTATTCAGGTTATGGACGCAGCATTAAAAAATAAACTTGTCGCGGTAGTTTCAGGAAAACAGACCCGCAACGATCCTTCCCATGATATCAATCATATTCTGAGGGTTCTTGGATTGGTGGAAAAGATAGGATTTGCTGAAAATGCTGATTTTGATATTCTCGTCCCCGCGGCGCTTTTTCACGATGTGGTGGTGTATCAGAAGGATTCGCCTAAAAGCAAAAACGAGACCGACGAAAGCGCAGTGGTCGCGCGAGAAATTTTAGGGGCGCTTCCGGAATATCCAAAAGAGAAAATCGAATCGGTCCTGACATGCATCCGCCAATGCTCTTATTCAAAAGGGATCATGCCGGACCTTCTTGAGGCGAAAATTCTTCAGGATGCGGATCGATTGGAAGCGACCGGAGCTATTGCTATCATGAGGACGTTCTCCTCGGGAGGTCAGATGAACAGACCGCTTTATCCAGCTGAAGACCCGCTCATGACGAAAGGATCCGTAGCCTTCCGGTCCAGTCTTGACCTCTTTCCCGAGAGGCTGCTGAAAGTTGGGTCGGGCATGCATACTAAAACCGCGATGGATCTGGCACGACACAGGACCCGGTTCCTTGAAGATTTTCTCAAAGAGCTTGAATTGGAATTGAAAGAATCGGGGATCTTGTAGAAGTAAGTGAAATTTGCCATTGTCTGGACAAAACTACGGACAGCTGCTGGTTAGCGAGCTGTCCGTGATTCTCTGGCAATTGGCCTTTGGCTAAAAGGCCATCAAACCGTTCGGGAAATGGCGGACGACCTTCGTAACGCCGAAACTTCTCTCGTGGTGCGTTCGGGTTTCGGCGACAGTTATCGAGTTTGGTGTGGTCGCCACAAGTTTTTCGAGCTTGAGTGCTCCGCCAGCTTCGTCGTCGATGATCTCTACGACATCGCCTGGCTTCATGCCCTTCGTGTTCATATACGGGGGCGCCTTCAATGATATGCAGCTCATTTGGCCCTTTCTGCGATTTGATCTGAGCCCAAAATCGAACTCTAAATACATAGTAGTATCAAACAGGATCATTATCAACCTCGCTCAAATTGCCCTCGCTCTCGTCTGAATAGAAATGTTATAGTAAGGCGGTGACCGATAAAAAAGATTTTTTATTCTGAACCGATGCAGGAATACGTGAACGATGCCATTGTTTTGCGCAAGGATCCGCAGGGAGACCTGGATGGACGCTATGTTTTTTTTACGGGGCGGTTCGGAAAGGTCATCGCCAAAGCGAAAAGCTCGCGCAAGATCACATCAAAGCTTGCGTCGCACCTCGAGCCGGGAACGATCGGCAAGATCCGCTTCATTGAAACGCATGGTATGCAGATCATTGACGCCCTTAAGGCGCGCAAAAGTCCGATCTCGGTCGCCGATCTCCATTTTTTGAGCCAACTCCTTCAGGAACTTCAGCCGGAACCCGAATTATGGGAAATGCTCTACGGGATCACCGAGGATTTTTCCTGGGAAAGGGTGCTCGCCATTCTCGGCTGGGACCCGCACGAGGCGGTTTGCTTTTCGTGCGGAAAAGAACGCCCGGCCTATTTTTATGTTCCGCGCCAGGAATTTTTTTGTGCCGATTGCGTTCGAAAACTCCCTTTAAAATTAAGTGGGAATGCGGTATTATCGATATATGCCCTATAATCCGAACGCCATCTGGACGAGTAAAAAGAAGACCTATGGCTATTCGACGCCACCGCCGACGGAGCCACCAAAGACTCCGGTAACGCCACCGTCGCCGGGTGTTCCGGAACCAAAGAAAAAACCCGAGCCAAAACCAAAAACACCGTTTGACGGCCGGGTGTTTTTTCGTCGTCACGCGCTTTTGCTCTTTTCTGTTGGCCTTGTGGTGTTCTTGGGCATCGTGCTTGCCATCGCATTCCTTGCGCGTCCGGCGACGAACCCGAGCGTGAGCATCGCCTTTTCACAGCCCAATACCGTTCCCGTCGGTGCGCCGACCGTCATCACTATCTCGTCATCCAATAATTCCGCCGTTCAATTGACCGGCGCGGTCCTTACGGTCATCCTTCCAAACAGCATGTCATTCGTCGGCGACGCCGCAAGCAACACCACGGAGGAGTACACACTTGGCACGATCGCTCCGGGCGCGGTCGCGGCACAAAGCTCCACGATCATCGTGACGGGGGCTCCCGAAAGCCTGCAGCGGATCAATGTGAAGCTCACCTACAGTACGCCAAACACCGGGCAGACGACGTTCGAAACGGACGGGGAATCCAACGTTGTGGTAGGGGACTCGGCGATAAGCTTAATCCCCACCGCGCCGCAGAATATTGTGAGCGGCCAAAGCTTCATGTTCACCGTCAATTATAAAAACAACACCGCGCAGGACATCGACGACGTGTCGATCCAAGCCGCGTATCCACCGGCGTTCACGTTCGCGACAAGCAGCATCCCGGCGACCGGCAGTGATGATTGGACTATCGGCACTATCCAAGGCGGGGCAAGCGGATCGTTCACGGTGACCGGAACGATAGCCGGGCAAGCGCAGGCGCAATACCAAATGGAGGGAACGGTATCGCTTGGCGCTTCCGGTGAAATTTATCCGGTGAATACCCAGTCGCTTTCTTTCGTAGTGACCCAGCCGCCGTTATCGCTTGCGATCACCCTTAACAACTCGACGACTTATATATCCTCAGCCGGGGATGATCTTGATTATATACTGACGTATACCAATAACTCGAACGTGAGCTTTTCGAATGTGAACATTTCCGCGAACCTTACGGGACCGATGTTCAATTTCTCTCTTCTTCAGACCGACGGTTCGTTCAGCTCGCAATCGAACACCATAGCCTGGTCAACGGCAAATACTCCCGCGCTCGCCTCGATCGCGCCGGGACAAAGCGGCTCGGTCACGTTCTCCGTTAAAACAAAGGCCACATTTCCCATTAAATTGCCGAGCGATAAAAACTACGTACTGAAGGTCATCGGCACGATACAGTCGCCGACCGTACCGCCGAACACCGCCGGTACGAGCACGATTGCGGTGGCGACCCTGCAAAACGACGTCGGCGGCGCAACTGACCTTGCTGCGACCGGCTATCTGAAGTCCGGACAATACCCGCCGAAGGTCAATCAGACGACGGAGTATGCCATCCACTGGGACATCACCAACTATTCGACCGACGTGCAAAATGTTACCGTATCTGCGTATCTTCAATCGGGAACGACGTTTGCCGGAACGGTTTCGAGCACCATTTCCTCGATGCCGGTGTATAATGCGGGAACGGGGCAGATCAGCTGGACCATTCCCAAAATTGCCGCAGGCACCGGGGTCATCACCCCGCCCGTTGAAACGGTCTTCGATGTGAGCAACGTGCCGGCGGTGAACCAGGTCGGCCAGGATGTCACATTGCTTGGAGAAAGTTCGCTTACCGCCACTGATGGCTTCACGGGGCAAACGTTACAAGCGTCAGCGGATCCGGTCACGACAGCGTTGCCGAAAGATACCAGCGTTTCCCAGGGACAGGACAATAGCGTCACGCAATAATATGGAAAAAAACATATCAACAACAAAGGACGGCTTGATGGAAAAGATTGTTTCGCTCTCGAAGCGTCGCGGATTTGTTTTTCCCGGATCGGAGATCTATGGTGGGCTGGCGAATTCTTATGAATATGGTCCGGCGGGCGTCGAGTTGAAGCGCAATATCCAGGATGAGTGGTGGCGTGTATTCGTGCGCGAACGAAGCGATATGGTCGGCTTGGATTCCTCCATCATTCTCCATCCGAAAACCTGGGAAGCGTCCGGGCATGTGGCAGGGCTGGTTGATGCGATGGTGGAATGTCGGGCATGTCATAGTCGCACACGCGCGGACCATTTGATCGAGAACTACTTTGAGACGAAAGGGGAGAAGGTCAGCGTCGAGGGAAAAAGCGAGGCGGAGCTCGACGAAGTGATCGGTCAGAACAAGATCAAGTGTCCGACGTGTAGAAAATTCGACTGGACGCCGGTGCGCAAGTTCAACCTGCTTTTCGAGACGCACGTCGGCATCGTGCCGGAGGCGCAGTCAAAAGTGTATCTTCGCGGTGAAACGGCGCAGGGGATATTTCTGGCATTCAAGAATATCCTCGATTCGACGCGCGTGCGACTGCCGTTCGGCGTCGGCCAGTTGGGCAAGAGTTTCCGCAATGAGATAACAAAAGGCAATTTCATCTTCCGCACGCTCGAATTCGAGCAGGCGGAGATCGAATATTTCTTCGATCCTGAAATCAATGACTGGAAAGAGCTCTATGATGGTTGGAAAGCGGCGATGCACGGCTTCATCACCGCGACGCTCGGCGTAAAAGCGGAAAATCTGCGCTGGCGCGAGCATGGCGACGAGGAGCGCAGTTTTTATAGTAAGCGCACCGAGGACCTGGAATATAATTTCCCGTTCGGGTTCAAGGAACTCTGGGGATTGGCGTATCGCACGGATTATGACCTCAAACAGCACATGAAGTTTTCCGGCGTCGACCTTTCGTACACCGACCCGGCGACCGGCAAGAAATTCGTGCCGCATGTGATCGAGCCTGCTGTCGGTATCAATCGTCTAATGGCAATGGTGATGCTTGATGCGTACACGGAGGACGGCGACCGCGTATATCTGAAGTTGAAGCCGCGCCTTGCGCCGTACAAGGCGGCGATCTTTCCGTTGCTCGCCAATAAACCGCAGCTCGTAGAGCTCGCGCGCAAGATCCACGGCGACCTCCAAAAGCATTTCAGCGTGGCGTGGGACGACCGCGGCAATATCGGCAAGCGTTATTATGCGCAGGACGAGATTGGCACGCCGTTCTGCATCACGGTTGATTTCGATACGATCGGCGAAGGCGATGAAAAGAACAAGGGTACGGTGACCGTGCGCGATCGCGATACCGGAACACAAGAGCGTGTGGCGATCGAGAATCTTCCCACCTTCCTCCATGGCAAAATTTATAATTAAGGGAGGTAAACCACTTTTCGGCGAGATCGCGATCGCCGGCGCAAAGAACGCAGCGTCAAAGATGCTGGTGGCATCGTTGCTTACCCCGGCGCCGGTGATATTGGAAAACGTGCCGGTGATCGGCGATGTTGATATCGTCTTTGAGCTGCTTCGCAACATCGGCAGCAAGATCGACGCCGCGGCATCAACCGTGCAGATCGAAACGCCGGAGATAAAGCACAACAAGGTGGGACAGCTCAGCCGCCGCAACCGGATTCCCATCCTCGCGCTCGGGCCACTGCTCGCACGCACGGGCGAGGCGGAAGTGCCGGTGCTTGGCGGCGACAAGATCGGCCCCCGGCCGGTCGATATCCATTTGGAAGGACTTTCTAAATTGGGCGCACAGATCGAGATCACTAAAACGAGCTTCCATGCGTGGGCGCCGAAAGGACTTCACGGCGCCGAGATCGAGCTGCGGTTCCCGAGCGTCGGCGCAACGGAGAATATCATGCTGGCCGCTGTGCTTGCGCACGGCAAAACGGTTATCAAGAATGCGGCGCTCGAGCCGGAGATCATGGATCTCGTGAAGTTGCTCCAAAAAATGGGCGCGATCATCGAGCTCTGCCCGCCGCGTACGATCACCATTGAGGGTGTGAAACAGCTTCACGGTGCCACGCATCGCGTGATGTCCGACCGCAACGAAGCGGTCTCATTCGCGTGTCTTGCCATTGCGACGAACGGACGGATCGTGCTCCATGGTGCATCGCAGGACCATCTCATCACATTTTTAAATGTTGTCTGGCGGCTGGGAGGGGAGTTCGAAATTCGGAACAACAGCATCGCGTTCTGGCGCGCGCGCGATCTTGCGCCACTTGCGATCCGCACCGACGTCCAGCCCGGCTATATGACCGACTGGCAGCAACCGCTCGGCGTGCTGCTCACGCAGGCGAACGGCGTTTCGACCATCCACGAGACCATCTATGAAGATCGCTTTGCCTATGCGCTCGATCTGAACGAAATGGGCGCAAAGATAAAGATCTCGACCGAGTGCCCCCCGAACGACCCGTGCCGGCTTGCGGGAAAGGGCGCGTATCATTTTGCCACGATCGAGGGACCGACGACGCTTACCAGCAAGAACCTCATCGTGCGCGATCTGCGCTCCGGTATGGTGGACCTTCTCGCGGCGCTTGTCGCCAACGGCGTCTCCGAAGTGGATGGCGTCGAAGAGATCGACCGCGGTTACGAAAACATGGATGAACGCCTGCGAGCGCTCGGCGCGGATATCACGAGGGGATAAAGCTTGTGCCAGAAGGTTTTTTCGCATACAATACACCATATGTTTGGCAAGAAAATCGGCATTGATTTAGGTACCGCAAATACGGTGGTTTTCGTTCCCGGCAGAGGTTTTATCATCAACGAACCGACCATTGTGGCGCTCACGCGTCCCGATAATACCGTCTTGGCGGTGGGTTTTGAGGCCAAGGAAATGATCGGCCGCACTCCCGACGAGATCGTCTCATACCGCCCATTGAAAGATGGCGTGATCGCCGATTATTATATTACGCGCGCCATGCTCACGTACTTCATCTCGAAGGCGTCAGGTTGGTTTAACATCATGAAGCCGGACGTCGTTATCTCGGTTCCTGCCGGTATCACCCAGACCGAACGTCGCGCCGTGATGAACGCCGCGCGCGAAGCGGGTGCCGGCAACGCGTTCATCGTCCGTGAACCGATCCTTGCGGCGCTCGGCGCCGGCATTCCCATCAATGCGCGGAGCGGTAACATGATCATCAACATCGGTGGCGGGACGTCCGAACAGGCGGTCATCGCGCTTGGCAACATCGTTTCGTGGAACAGTCTGCGCATCGCCGGCAATAAATTCGATCAGGCGATCATGGACTATATCAAAAAGAAATATGCGCTTGCGATCGGTGAACAGACCGCCGAGCAGGTGAAGATCGAGATCGGCTCGGCCATGCCGACGAAGGAGAAAATGGAATACCAAGTGCGCGGACGTGACCTTGTGACCGGATTGCCGAAGGACGTCGTTATCAACTCAAATGAGATCGCCGAGGCGCTCAACCCGCTGCTCATCGAGATCGCGAGCTCAGTGCAGAATGTTTTCAACGTCACGCCGCCGGAGCTCGTCGCCGACATCATGGAAAAGGGGATCATCCTGAGCGGCGGCAGCGTGCAATTGCACCATCTTCCCGAATTCTTCGAGCGCTTCCTCGGGGTGCAGGCCTATGTTGCCGAAGACCCGCTCTTCTGCGTGGCGAAAGGTACGGGCCTCATTTTGAACCACCTGGACACATACAAGCGCACCCTGCTCAACAAGCGGTAAATCGATGCCAATCATCGGACACGAAAGAACCATTGCCGATTTTAAAGACCTCGTTCAACGCGACGCTCTCGGCCATGGTTATCTTTTCTTTGGTTCGTCGATGGTAGGAAAAAAGACCATTGCGATCGGGCTTGGCAGTTTTCTCGAAAAGGGAACTTTCGAGCCGCCGATGGGGGACGAGGTATTGCAGGATACGAAGATCATCGACGTTGATTTTATGCGGACGATCAATCCGGACACAAAAGACTCGATCGGCATTGATGCGGTGCGCGAGATCAAGAACTTCCTTTGGCAAAAGCCGAACACGAGTTCGCGCCGCACCCTCATCATAGACAATGCGGAATTGCTTACCACGGAGGCGCAAAACGCGCTTCTGAAGATCACCGAAGAGCCGCCGGTTTCATCCCTGCTTATTTTAGTGACCTCGGATATCGAAAGCATCCTGCCGACGATCGTTTCCCGGTTGCCAAAAATTTATTTTGGCGCGGTGCCCGAGAACGCCATCGCGGCCTGGTCAAACGCGAAGGTCTCCAAGCGCGCGCTCGGAAAGCCGGGTCTTGCCTGGCGACTGGCGAATGATGAGGTGTTCGCACAAAATCTGGCGACCGCCGAAGCGTTTCTGAAAACCACCCCGGCCGGGCGGCGCGACTTCATAAAGAAGATCATCGAACCCGACGACTTCGGCTTACGGAATTTCCTTGATGCTGTTATAATTACTCTGGCGTGGGAGAGACCATCGAAGGCCAAGGCCGCGTTCTGGCACAAGACATTGCGGCTCTACGAAAACGCCAACAACTTCGGACTAAATCCGCGTCTGCAGTTGGAAGCCTTAATGAAATAATCATGACCATAAAAGAACAGATCATAAAAGACCTCGAGGCGGCGCTTACGGAGACCGTCGGAAAGTTGAAGCAGGAGTTCGGCCAGATCCGCGGCAATCGGCCGTCGCCGGACATGATCCAGGACATCAAGATCAATCTTTACGACCAAATGCTCAGCATCCGGGAACTCGGATCGCTCAGCGTCCTGCCGCCGCGCACCATTCAGATCACCGTGTGGGATCCCGATGCGGTTCCCGCGATCATGAAGGCGATCGAGACCGCGCACCTCGGCCTCTCCACCAACAACGACGGCATGAACATCCGCGCGACGTTGTCGCCGCTCGGCGATGAACGTCGGGACGAAATGACCAAGCTCGTAAAGAAGATGTCCGAGACGGCGCGCATACAGGTCCGCGCGCGGCGCGAGGATGCCATGAAACATCTCAAAGATTCCGAAAGCAGAAAAGAGATCACCGAAGATGATGTTTTTAAAGGTAAGGAAGGCATCCAAAAGGTGACCGACAAAGCGAATGGCGATATAGAAGCGCTCACAAAAAGTAAAACCGAAGAATTAGGCGAATAATGCTTATTATTATCATCGTCATCGTCGGACTCTCATTGCTCATTCTCGGCCACGAAGCCGGGCATTTCTTTGCGGCGAAAATGTTCGGGTTGAAGGTCGATGAGTTCGGCTTCGGATTTCCACCGCGCATCGCCGCGAAAAAGATCGGCGAAACGGAATATAGCATCAATTGGCTGCCGTTCGGCGGCTTCGTACGGATCGGCGGCGAGCGTGGCGAGTTCTCTTTGGTTGACGGCGAAAACGATTCGCCGGAGGGCAGTCTTGATCTCAAACCCATTGCCGCTGACGATGCCGATGCCTCAGTCGATCCGCAAAAACTTTTTTATACCCAGCCGGCATGGAAAAAGGCGGTAATTGTCCTCGCCGGCGTTTTTACGAACTTCGTCCTTGGGTGGCTGTTCATTACGATCGTGCTCCTTGTCGGCGTTCCACAAACACTCGTCATCGCAGGAACGCAGGCCGGTTCGCCCGCTGCTCAGGCAGGATTGCAGGCGGGGGATGTGGTAAAGGGTTATACCGACTCACAAAGCTTCATTGATTTCATAGACCAGAACAAGGGCGTGCCGGTGACGATCTCCGTCATCCGTAACAACAAGGAATTCAACTATACGATCACGCCGCGCACGACGACCGCTGCCGATCAGGGCGCGATCGGTGTGGAGCTGGACCAGGGCGGCGCACCACGCGAGAATATCTTCGCTGCTGTCCGTGATGGCTTGGAAGATGCTGCGATCCTGTCGTGGCTCACGATCAAAGCGTTCGGCGACCTCATACAGCAGATATTCATCCATGCTTCGATTCCCGCAGGTGTCGTCGGTCCCGTTGGCATCTTTGGCATCGCCGAGGAGACCGGTCATATCGGTCTCGCATATCTTCTGCAGTTCATCGGCGTCATTTCGATCAATCTGATGGTAGTGAATTGCATCCCGTTTCCGGCGCTTGACGGAGGGAGATTCTTCATGGTGCTGATCGAAAAACTCAAAGGTTCTCCGCTCTCATATAAGATAGAGACATGGGTGAATGGCGTCGGGTTCGGTTTGCTGCTTCTTTTGATGGTCGCGCTTACCGTGAGGGATATCCATGGATTACTATGATGAAAATATCGCTTGTTGCCCAACCTAAAAAGAACATTGCATTCGTTTTCTTTATTTTTGAAAACGATGAGATCACTGCCCAGCCGCTATTTTCCTTTCTTGAAAAAACAGAGCGAATCTATCTCCGCAGCGTGGCAAAGACCCTCATCGCGCTGAAGGAAAAAGAAAACAGGACGTTGATCATGCCGGACACCGGGAGGAAGATCGTCCTGATTGGCGCCGGGAAGGCCGTCGAGATTTCGCCGAAAAAAATAGGGCTTGTGCACCGGATGGCGGTTCAAACGGCGAAACAAGAAAAGATGGAACGTTTCGCTTTTTGGGCGGCGGTACAAAAAACCTCTAAAGAGACCCGGGAAGCGTATGAGGTGGCCGCATCAAATGCGATCATGGCGGACTTCGAGTTCGTGAAGTATAAAACCCCGCCGGCTGAAGGTTTTACTTTTATAAAGGAAATAGAAGCAGTCGTTGCAAAGTTGCCGCAAAGCGACATTGCGGAGGGCATCCGTCGGGGCATCATTATCGGCGAAGAAACGAACGCCTGCCGTGCGCTGTCGAATATGCCGGGCGGCGACATGACGCCGCAGCTTCTTGCGCGCCACGCGGTTAGGGAAGCGGACAGGGTTGGCATCAAAGCAACCGTATTGGACGAAAAGAAAATGAAGACGCTTGGCATGGGCGGTATTTTGGGGGTGGGGCAGGGATCGAATGAGCCGCCACGATTCATTATCCTTGAATATATGAAGGGCGCTAAAGCCGAAAAACCCATCGTGCTCGTGGGCAAGGGCGTAACATTCGATACGGGCGGTCTTAATCTGAAGCCCGGCAATCATATTTATGAGATGCATATGGACATGTCGGGTGGCGCGGCGGTCATTCACACACTCATCGCAGCGGCGCGTTTGAAGCTGAAAAAGAACATCGTGGCGCTCGTGCCGGCAGCGGAGAATATGCCTTCCGGGTCGAGCTATCGCCCCGGCGATGTCCTTCGCACCATGAACGGCAAGACTATCGAGGTGCTCAACACCGATGCCGAAGGGCGGGTGATTCTGGCCGACGCGCTGGAATATGCCAAACGATACCATCCCGCGCTCGTGGTTGATGTGGCGACCCTTACCGGCGCCTCAATGGTCGCCCTGGGGTCGCGGTATTCGGGTATCTTCACGATGGATAAAAAGTTGGAAGACAAATTCCGGACGACTGGCGAAGCAGTGAACGATCCCGTCTGGCCCCTTCCGCTCGGCCTCGAAGACGAAGAGGACGTCAAAGGAGTGTTTGCCGATTGGTCAAACGCCGGCAAGCCCGGCGCGGCAGGAGCCACGACCGGCGCGGCCTTTCTCTGGCAATTCATAAAAGGGTATCCGTGGGTACACCTCGACATTGCCCCGCGCATGACGGCGATGGAGAACGAATATCTTGCGAAGGGCGCCGTCGGAACGCCGGTCCGGCTCCTCGCGAGGTTGTTGGAAGATTGATCGAAGAAATAGTGGTATAATAAAAACAATGAATACCAGTTTTATTCACGCCGACATTTTCTTTTTTGTAACGACCATCGCCGTCGTGCTGGTATCGATCGTTCTGGTGATCGTCCTGATCTATCTTGCGAAAATATTAAGCGACATAAAAGAGATAACAAGAGAGGTGAAAGAGGAGACGGTACTCATACGTGGCGATATTCAAGGACTGCGCGAGAACGTGAAGCACGAAGGGTTTCGACTGGGACATTTATGGACGTTTTTTCGAACGCTCATCAAGAGGCCAGCGTCAACAAGGTCGAAAAAAATAAAAAGTTAACATTAAAAAGATTTATATCACCATGAAAAAAACTACAAAAAAGAGCGTCAAAAAGGGGATCGAGATCGGTGGAGCGGTGACCGCGGCAGTTTTGGCCGCCGCCGCCGGTGCGTACTTCCTTTCGGATAAGAAGAATCGGACGAAAGCGAAAGCGTGGGTATCAAGTGCAAAAAAGGAAATTGCCGCCAAGGCGAAAGTTGCCAAGAAGTTGGGCAAGGAACAATATAATGCGATCGTTGATGAAGTAGTAAAGCATTATGGACCGCTCGAAAATTTGACGGCGAAGGACGTGATCACCGCTGCCAAGCAATTGAAGGCGGAGTGGGCCAACATCCAGAAGCATGCCAAAACACTCGTCAAGCCCGTGGCAAAAAAAGTTGCCGTCCGAAAGCCGGCAAAGAAAGCAACCGCGAAAAAGGCCCGCAGCTAGCGGTGCGGTGCCCGACAGAAAAAATCCCCATACTCTTTTTGAGCCTTTAGCGTCCTCGCGACCCGGCGAAAAAAGAGTATGGGGATTTTGTTTTATTCGTATCTCAACGCGTCTATCGGATTTTTTCTCGCTGCTGTCCGGGCGGGGTAGATGCCGAAGACGATACCGGTAAGGCTCGAGAAGACCACCGCCAGCGCAACGGCGGAAGCAGGAAGCGCGAACGTCCACGCTGTAGCGAACACATAAGTAAGGACGAGATAGACCAAGCCGACAAAAAGGCCGCCGATCGCGATGCCGATCACGCCGCCGATGAAGGTGAGCAGGATCGCCTCAATAAGGAATTGCTGCAGGATATCGTTCTCCGTCGCCCCGACGGATTTGCGCAAGCCGATCTCTTTCGTGCGTTCGACCACCGAAACGAGCATGATGTTCATGATGCCGATGCCGCCGACCACGAGCGAGATGGAGGCGATCGCGGCAAGGAAATAGGTCAAAACGGAGGTGATGGTGCCAAGGACGGCAAGTATCTGGGCTTGCGTCTCGACGGTAAAATCGTCATTCGCCGAACTGGTGATGCCATGGTCCTGTTCCAGGACGGACTGGATCCGCGAAGAGACGAATGAAATATTATATTCCGGGTTTGCGGAAACGATAAGGTATTGGAAATAATTGATGCCGAGCATCTGATTTTGCGCCACGGTCACGGGAATAAGCGCGAGGTCGTCCTGATTCACGCCGCCCGGTCCGGTACCCATGGGTTTCAGGACACCGACGACGCGGAACGAATTGTTGCCAAGACGGATGTTCTTTCCGATAGGGTCGATGTTCGCGCCAAAAAGCGTGTTCGCGAGATCGGAACCGATCACCACGACGTGGTTATAGGCGGCGACATCCTGGTCGGTGAAGGCATATCCCTTTGCCATAACGTAGTTCCTTACCGGAAAAAAGTTCGCGGTAGTACCCTGGTAGGTGATATTAAGATTATTGTCGTTATATACCGCATTCGCCGCGCCGCTTACGAGCGGTACGACCGCGCTGATCGAAGGTTCGCGCGAGAGCGCATCCACATCATTCTGCACGAGCGTTTTAATGACGATGCCTTGCGCTGCGGCGGGGGATTGGAGTTTCCCGTTCGTCACGCCCGGGATGATGAA
>CAYQFA010000011.1:17622-20818 GCA_964416665.1 uncultured Candidatus Saccharibacteria bacterium | reverse complement strand
TGCCCCTATAGCTCAGTTGGTAGAGCTGCTCCCTCTTAAGGAGAAGGTCCCAGGTTCGAGTCCTGGTGGGGGCACCGCAAAAAGAAGGATAGATATTTTCAGCTCGTGATAAGAATAATTCGCTGAAAATATCTATCCTCCTTTTGTTTTGTCTTTAATTACAAAGCGAATGTATCTCTTTCAAGTTTTTAACGACAATATAGTCTTTATGCGGTGGGATGGGAAAATATTTTCCACCCGGACGTTCAATAAGAATGACGTGCGGGGCATTGACTCCCGCGACAGTGCGCTTACCCACAGAAAGAGCGGCGCATATCTGAAGCGTCTCATCAGGATCGTCGTTTACAACCACCACCCGACGACGCCCCTTCGCGAGCTTTTTTATCCATTCGGCTTTCTTTGCTTTGGTGGAAGTGATGATCACCCGGTCGCAATATTTTTCTATCCCCGACGCTTTTATCTTCCTTCGCTGCTGGAGCGTATGCCCATGAGAAAGCAACACCACTTCGCCTTTTTTCGCAATCTCCCGCATGAACGGCAGCGCATCGCTAAAAAAATACCGCCGGGATTTTTTTAAAAGCGCCTCAACGTGCCGCATCGCGTCCTGATATGACAACTCCGTTCCTTTCTGTATGGCGCGCAGATGTCTCTCGAAACTGTACAATTCCTTGTTTTGGACCTCCACCTTCGATTGCTTGTACGTCGTTTCAGAAACACCGAATTTGCGCCGCAGCAGCACCCCAAGATCGTCCATGAATCGATACATATCAAAAAGCGTATAATCGAAATCAACGATCCAAAGCGTATCCTTTTTTTTCAGCTGGCGGATCATCGCTTGAACTTATACGAGTATACGTTCGTCTCTTTCGGTTCGAATCCCATTTTTTTATAAAGCATATTCGCGGCGACGCGGCTTGGTCGGCTTGAAAGTTCGATATCTTTTGCGTGCGCCGCCCGTGCGGCGGCAATAAGCTTCTTTGTTATCACCGTGCCAAATCCCCTTCCGCGATGCGCCTCATCTACGACCACATCCTCGATGCGCGACCGGATGCCGGTTGGCGCGTTCCATACCACCAAACTTCCCATCCCGATGATGCTCTGTTTATCGCGCAACACTATCAAATAAAAATTCTTATTCTTGATGACGGTATTGAGCGCCGCAGCGGTCATCGGGGGCGTGGATGACGAAAGCTGCCCAAGGAGAACGTTAAGGGAAGAAAGTATTTGCTGGTCGCTGCGCGTGAGACGTTCACATTTCATGATCTGTGGTTGTGGTTTCGATGATACGTCCATTATAACACCTTCAATGAGGCGGCGACCATTCCATTTTACGATGGCCACTTGCGAATGGTGCGGAAAGCACGGAATCGGGATGGCGAATGCCCTGTGACGAGCCATGCCTTATCCGTAGATTCATGTTGCCGCCGAAGCCGGCGAAATTCAACTCCGCTGTCGTGCTCGCGCTCGCGGCTGTGGAGCTTGTATCGCCTGCCGATACCGAAAGATAAGTGACTTCGCGATCGATCGCTGCACCGCGATATCCCCTCGCTTTCATCTCGAACGTCCCAGAGGGAGCCGCGTGGCTCACCACCTTGTAATTACTTCCCGCGCCCGGACTTGCATTTACATTTACAGCGACCGGCGCTGGCACAAGAACGAAGGTATTATCGCCCAGTTTTTCATAATCGCTTCCTGGGATCCCGAGCGTCACCGTACCGGACGCGGTAACGCCGGTGTAGTCACCCGCCGCGTCATATACCCCGAGATCGGCCGCGCCATGTGCGCTGAATTCGATCGTGGTTTCGTTTCCTGACGATGACGATCCCGATTGTGCTTTTTGCCCAAACTGCGTGGCGCAGTCCGACGCGGATCCCGAGATTCCCTGTGGCAATGTCAATGTCGTTCCGCCGTCTATGATATTTTTTATAAGCCCCACCGGACGCGCGTCGCTCATAAGGCCAGTGTGATCGATCCCTGTCGCACCACTCAAAACAAAATAATTATGCGACCCGCTCGTTTCCATATCCATCGCGCTTGCATCCGGAACGGTTCCGTCACCGCTCCCACGCTCCAGATCGACTACGCCGTTGTCATAAAGATCGTAACCCGTGATGGTCGGCTTTCCACATCCCATAATGGAGTACACGTTCGGCGCAGTGCCAGCCGCAGGAGAAGCATCAACAGAGCGATGAAATGTATCGGCCATGTTCAGCATGGCGGCATTGCGATGGTCAGTGGGATCGCTCATTAGCAATTGCGCTGTTGCTGCATAGGCCAACGGCTCCGTCTTGGCGTCGCCACCGCCGGTTCTGAAGTCCTGGATGTAGCCGCCATCAGCAGTAATATATCTTTCGCTTGGCAATAATTCATAGATCGATGGCATATTCTGGGTAATTTTCTTGATCTCGTCCTGATTTACGATAGGGATGTCGAGATCGTCGCCGTAGTTCAATATTTTGAACGCATACGGCGCACCCAACTCCGGGACGCCCACCAGTACCACCTTATCCAAGAACGACGCGCTGGATATTCCCGTGAGATATTTTTTTACGAGCAAGCCGCCCATGCTATGCGCAACGATCGCTATCTTTCCCGTCGGCGATGCGGCAACCGCTTGCGCAACTTTTGTAGCAAGCGCGGCGACGGATTTACTGATATCCAACCGCCAGTCATACGGCACGGTAAAAAGGTTCTGGCCCTCCACATAGCCGTCATTTTTAAAAGCATTGATGAGATTGCCGTAAAAATCATCACTAAAAAGCGTGATGCCGCCCACCGTGAGCGTTGCCGACTTCAAAATCGCGGCCGCGCGTACCGTGCTTTGCGCGCCATTAAGAGCGGCGTCACCCGTCGCGTTAAGCGCGAGCGCGTCAAGATAGCTATCCGACGGCGACACGAGCATTGTGTCCACGTTCGGCCACACCTCCGTCGCATCCGAAGCCTTTTCTAAAACCGTTCCCGCTATCCCCGGAACAATAAGCACCGGCTCACGCATGGCAACCGTAAAGTCGGCGCGATCCACTACACTGCCAAACTCCTGCCACGCTGAGACTGCGCCGGTCAGAGCGTTCGCTATCCGCGCGCGCCAGTGATAACTTCCATCCACAAGCCCCGAAACGGTCACCGTCCCGCTTTTCGTGAGCAATAACACGCCACTCACTGCAGTGGCGTTCCCCGTAAACGCCATGCCGAGCGG
>CAYQFA010000011.1:0-17612 GCA_964416665.1 uncultured Candidatus Saccharibacteria bacterium | reverse complement strand
CAGCGGCGTAATTCCGGTATTCGACGAAAACGAAACACCAAATGTGACCGTCCCTGCCGTGAGCACACCACCCGCAGGAATCTCCGTAACTCCATCGGTTTTATATTGATGGAATGTTCCCTGGGGAAACTGGAAGAGAGAGGATAAAATACCGTATGTGCTACCACGAACCGAATGTTGCGTTCGCGCAGTCGCACTCATATTCAAGATTCCACTCGTCGCGAGCGTAAATATTAGGATACTCGATAATGTGAAAATATATTTTCGTCGTCGTTGTGGAGCAATCATGTGATTGCTTCCACTAAAGCACAACAACCATCAAGAATATCTTAAAAGGACCTTGCGGGGGCAGTAGGAATCGAACCTACGTCGTCGGTTTTGGAGACCGACGTCCTACCATTGAACGATGCCCCCTCGCTTCAACACCTCCTAGTTTAATACACTTTTAAAAATGCGCCTACCCAAGGGCAAGCGCATTTTCTGCAACCACTATTTTCCAGAAATCCTTGCCTCTTTATGCACCGTTTTCACGCGGCACCAATCGCAGAACTTCTTGAGCTCGATCTTCCGTTCAACCGTCTTCTTGTTTTTGCCGACATAATAATTACGCCGCTTGCAGACACTGCAACGCAACGTGATCAGCTTATCAGCTCGTTTAACTTTGGCCATAGGGAATATATTAGTATAAGTTCCTGAAAAAGGCAATAACTGCGCCGCTAGCCCGTCTTTGGGACGTTTTCATCAACCTTGAAGTGGAATGGTGAGAAATTGGTGTGATAATCGAACACATCCAATCCTTCGCTCTTTTTCAGTGTGTTGACCACATAATACGTGAGCGGCGTGGCCAAGACCTCATAGGCGCACTTGAACAGATAAAAACTGAGGATGATCTGCAGAATGACCGGGATCGGCAGCGTGCCATAAAACGCGATGCCGATGAACAAAAATGTGTCCACGGCCTGACCGACCACCGTAGATCCGACCGTGCGTGTCCACAAATATTTGCCCTTGGTGAACAGTTTCATTTTCGCCAGAACAAAATCGTTGGCGAACCCGCCGGCCCAATACGCCAGGACGCTCGCCAAAGTGATGCGCGGCACAAAACCAAGAATCGCCTCGTAGGCAGCCTGACCGTGCCACGACGGCGACGGCGGAAGATATTCGACCACCAACAGCACCAACGCCATCAGCGCGAGCGACGCGAAGCCGATCCACATCACTCTTCTGGCCCGGGCATAGCCATATACCTCGGTCAGGATGTCGCTAAAAATATACGAGATGGGAAACAGGACCGCGGCGCCGGCGGTCTGGATGAATCCCAACGATACGATCTTCGTGGAAGTGATCTCTGAGATCAAAAGGACGGCCACGAACAGGCCGGTAAAGATATCATAATACTTGGGCTCGCGCCCCTCAAATTTATCGTTTATCTTCATTGCTGAGCCGTTGGCCGGAATTGAACCGGCGACCTACTCCTTCATTTTCACCTCAACTTCGCGGACGCTTATATGAGGATTAGACTGTATCTTGCGCATGCCACGACGGCGTACGTCGCAACGAAGCACCCCTTGTCAGTCGTTCGGGCCCATTCTTTCGTAAGGGCCACGGTCTCAGCCATTTTCAGGCCTTTAACCGTAATTCGGGATTCGCGAGCAGATTTCCCTGCCCGTGGGCATGACCTCTTCGGTCCACCATGGAGTTGCTCTACCAGCTGAGCTACAACGGCACCGCTATAATATACACTAAACCTCGAACTGATTCAAATATCCTTTCTCGATCAGCTCGCGCACATAGATATCCACATCGTCGTGTTTTTTCAATTCCGCAAGCGAGAGCCATTCATATTCCACATTCTCTTCCGTATCGAGCACCGGCACGCCATCGGCGCGGGCGAAATATGTCAACCGCACCACGTGTTTTTCACCGTTCGGGATGATATCCTGCGCCGAGAGCAAAATAGGCTCCGAACCAAGCTCAAGCCGGGTTTCCTCCTTCACCTCACGGCGCAGATTGTCGATCAAGCGCGAACCGGGTTCGATCCTGCCGCCCGGAATGTCCCACGTGCCTTTCGTGCCGGGATATTTTACGGACGAACGATGAAGCAATAAATAGTTCCCCTCGGAATTCCTAAGGAAAGATTTGACGCCAACTTGAAGGATCATGGAAGGGCCGGCAGTACTACGGCAAAAATTTCATCGATCCTAAGACTCCATTGAAATCGGCCACGTGCACTTGCGCCATAGTATCACCGACGCGACGCGAGAAATATATCTTCCAAAGCTCGCTGCCGCGAAGGCAATAGATAGAAATGTCCTGCGAAACGAGGCCGGGAGCGTGGCTATATTGGTAGGCCGCTTGCTTGCACGCAATGTTATCAACAGTGACGGTGGAGGTCGCCAGATTGGCGGCGTTCATGAGCTCCGTCGTCATTATCTCGCCGACCGAACTGTATACGGTGGTCGTCACCACGTCGATCTCAGCTCCGCCCATCGGGATCACCCAGCCGCTTTGATATTTCCCGCCAAAATCATTGATAGAGAAGAACGGCGTTGACGAAACGTTCCATGAGCTCGGGTAGCTGAGGGAGAACGAAACGCCGGTATAATTTTTTTGAGCGGCCGGTGCGGCAACCGCGGGCGCGGAGGAACTTGCCGTGGATGTCGCCTGTTCGACGGTGCTCGTTCCCACTGAAGCCGTGGAACTGACATTAGAAACTTCCGGCGCCTTTGCGACCTTCTTCTCTAATACTGTTACTACTGCAACGACGAGCACGATAACGACCAATACGACGACCGCGAAAATCTTCTTTTTGTTCATGTTGTTTTTATTATACATTATTTTTTGAGCCACCTCCCGGATTCGGACCGGGGACCTTCGCTTTACAAAAGCGTTGCTCTACCAGCTGAGCTAAGGTGGCGCATTGAAAACGTCTTTCAGGCTGCCCTTATTATACTAAAGTTTTGCTTAAAACCAAGGTGTGTGAGGGCTATATTTTTAATGAATTCTTTAGTATTATAGAGGTGAAGTTTTAAGAGAAATTTAATGTTCTGCATCCTCGCTTGTCGGGGGCCAACATCAAGAACAACCATGCCTAAATTCACCCATCTTCACACCCACTCGCACTATTCCCTTCTGGACGGTCTTACTAAGATCCCCGACCTCGTGGTGCGCGCCAAAGAGCTCGGCATGGAATCCATCGCGCTCACCGATCACGGGGTTCTTTATGGCGTCGTCGAATTCTATAAAGCGGCAAAAAAAAGCGGCATCAAACCGATCATCGGCGTGGAGACCTACGTCGCGCCGCGGGATCGTTTTTCCAAAGAAAACGGCGAGCGCTATTACCATTTGATCCTGCTCTGCGAGAATCAGACCGGCTGGAAAAACCTGATCCGCCTTGTTTCAAAGGCACACCTTGAAGGCTTTTATTATAAACCGCGCGTAGACAAGGACCTCCTGCGCGAACATCATGAAGGTCTGATCGCGCTTTCCGCCTGCCTCGGCGGCGAGATCGATCAGGCGCTCCTCAATAATCGCTTTGACGAAGCGAAGAAGATCGCACTCGAATATCAAGAGGTCTTTGGCAAAGGAAATTATTTCCTTGAGATACAAAGGCATCCCAATATTCCCGAATCGGAGAAGATCGAACCGCTTCTCGTAAAGCTTTCGGAGGAAACCGGCATTCCCCTCGTTGCCACGCAGGACAGCCACTACACCCACTCCGAAGACGCGGAATATCACGATGTCCTACTCGCCGTGCAAACGGGCAACAAACTCGATGACGATAATCGCATGAGCATGCGTGCGGAAGATTTTTCGATCCTGTCCGCGGAGGATATGGCAAAAAAGTTCGCGCACATCCCGGGCGGTCTCGAAGCGGTGGAGCGTACCGCAGAGATCGCCGAGCGCTGCAATGTGGAATTCGAGCTTGGCAAGACCCTCCTGCCTGATTTCCCCAAACCCGAAGGCAAGACCGCAAACGGTTTCCTCCGTGAACTTATCGAGGAGCGCCTGCCGAAGAAATTCCCGCCGGAAGCGCAAACGCTGGAAGTGCGCGAGCGGCTTGAGTACGAGATCGGCGTCATCGAAAAGACCGGCTTTGCCGACTACTTTTTGATCGTGCAAGACCTTATCTCCTGGGCAAAAATGCACGGCATCGCGGTCGGCCCGGGCAGAGGCTCGGCGGCGGGCAGCCTCGTTTCCTATGTACTCGACATCACCGATATCAATCCGCTCACGTACGGCCTGATCTTTGAGCGTTTCCTTAATCCGGAGCGCATCCAAATGCCGGATATCGACATCGACTTCGCCGACACCCGCCGCGAAGAAGTGCTTGCCTACGCACGCCAAAAATATGGCGAGGACCACGTCGCCCGCATCATCACCTTCGGGACAATGGCAGCCCGCGCGGCCATCCGCGACGCCGGCCGCGCCATGGGCTACGCCTACGGCTTTTGCGACCAGATCGCCAAGCTCATCCCCTTCAACCCCACGCAGGGCATGAAGGAAGGCTGGCTCGACGAATGTCTCCGCAAAGTGCAGGAACTCAAAGTTTTATATGATACCAACCCCGAAGCGAAGAAGCTGATCGATACCGCGCGCCATCTTGAGGGCGTCGCGCGCCATGCGTCGGTCCACGCCTGCGGCACGGTGATCGCGAAGGAACCGCTCACTGAGCGGGTACCGATCCAATTCGCGCCCGGTGAGGACGACATCATCATCACGCAGTTCGAAATGCACGCCATCGAGGATCTCGGCCTTTTGAAGATCGACTTCCTTGGTCTCAAAAACCTGAGCATCATCGAAGACGCACTGCGATTGATCAAAGAACTGCACGATGTG
Organism: uncultured Candidatus Saccharibacteria bacterium; assembly: GCA_964416665.1. Classification (GTDB taxonomy): domain Bacteria; phylum Patescibacteriota; class Minisyncoccia; order UBA6257; family 2-01-FULL-56-20; genus JAKAGE01. Next base: position 12,773 of record CAYQFA010000011.1, on the reverse strand, counting down.
ACGATCGATATTTCGAAAATTCCGCTCGACGACGCAAAGACCTACGAACTGCTCCAGCGCGCGGACACCACCGGGGTCTTCCAGTTTGAATCAAGCGGCATGCGGCGTTACATGAAAGACATCAAGCCGACGGAGCTTGAGGACCTGATCGCACTCGTCGCGCTCTTCCGCCCCGGACCGATGGAACTTATCCCCTCTTTCATTAAGCGCAAAAACGGCCAGGAAAAGATAACCTATCTTCACCCGCAGCTCGAGCATGTGCTGAGCAAAACGTATGGCATCGGCGTCTATCAGGAACAGATGATGCAGATCGCCCGCGACCTTGCGGGCTACTCACTTGCGGAAGCCGACACCCTCCGCAAAGCCATCGGCAAAAAGATCAAATCGCTGCTCGATGAGCAAAAAGAGAAATTGACGAGCGGCATGGTCAAAAACGGTATTGCTCCGAAGATCGCGAAGGAGATCTGGGAACTCTTCCCGCCATTCGCCCGTTATGGCTTCAATAAATCGCACGCGGCATGCTATGCCATGATCGGCTATCAAACCGCATACCTCAAAGCCCACTACCCCGAAGAATTCACCGCTGCGCTGCTGAACGCCGAAATGCACGACATCGAACGCATTTCGTTTCTCATTCAGGAAGCGAAGGCTGCCGGGGTGGAGATATTAGCGCCGGACGTCAACCGCAGCTTTGTGAACTTCACGCCAGAAGACGGCAAGATCCGATTCGGCCTGCTTGCCATAAAGAACGTCGGCTCGGAGATTACCCGCGCCATCATCGAAGAACGCGCGCGCGGCGGCCCGTTCAAAACCTTCGAGGAGTTTTTATCGCGCATACAACACAAGGACCTCAACAAGAAATCTATCGAAAGCCTGGCGAAGAGCGGCGCCTTCGACTCGCTCGGCATCGAGCGCAAGCAGGCGCTCGAGAATATGGATGACATCCTGAAATTCGCCCAGGCAATGAGAAGGGGCAACCTTGACAGCGCCAACTCGCTCTTTGGCATGTCCGCACCGACGCTCACCCTTCGCCTCAAACCAGCGACCGCGCCAGCAACGAACGGCGAAAAACTTGTTTGGGAAAAAGAGCTGATCGGCTTCTTCATCTCTGACCATCCGATGAACAGCCACAAGGAGACCATTGAACATTACAAGGCAAAACCTATCGCCGATATCATAGCGGCCACCGACGAGAAAACCATTATGCGCACCGCCGGGCTTGTTTCAAAAGTCAAAAAGATTTTTACCAAGAGCGGCCAGCCGATGATCTTCGCAACGATCGAGGATAGCACATCGGGGCAATCGATCGAGGTCGTGGTCTTTAACAGTGTTCTCGAGAAGACCGCATCGGCGTGGGTCGAGAACGCCTGCGTCATCGTGGACGGCAGGATATCTCACCGCGATGGGGAAACGAAGTTGTTATGTGAGAACGCAAAAAGATTGGAATAGGGAGAACGACATCAGTCGTTCAATAAGCTGCTGTGGAATTGCTCCGGCTGATAGGGCTCCAGAACCACGATCTCGAAGTCGAACTCGAATTCGTCCTTACGCGCCTCCAGGTCTTCCTTTAGGTCTTTCTGGTCGTAACCGAGCGCGACAATATCGGGACAATGGCTTTTCATGACGTTATAGGAACCAAGAAGCTCGTCGCCTGCAACCGCCTCATCAACGCCCGCCTCGCGTGCGACCTGCGTTATCCGCTCTTCAAGCCCAAACCTCGGCAACCGATGCTTCAACTCCTGAACGATATTATCCGCAGCGACGGCGGTTACGAGATAATCGCCATGAAGCCTGGCCTGACGAAAAAAATCACGGTGGCCGTCATGGACGCCGTCAAAGACGCCGAAGATAAGTACCTTTTTCATGATCCTATTTCTTGTCCTTTGGACGCATCAGCGGGAAGAATACCGTCTCCCGCACCGGCTTGTCCACGAGAATCGCGAAGACGCGCTCCGACATACCGAAGCCGGCCGTCGGCGGTAAGCCGTATTCCAGCGCGCGCAAAAAATCCTCATCGAGCGACATCGCTTCTTTATCCCCTTTTTCCTTTAATTTCATCTGCTCCTCCAGGCGGCGGCGCTGTTCAAGCGGATCGTTGAGCTCTGAAAATCCGTTGCCAAGTTCTGTGCCGCATGCCACGATCTGGAACCGCTCGGCGATCTCCGGACGCTCCGGCGACGCCTTTGCGAGCGGCGAGATCAGGATTGGCGTGTTGATAAGGAAACACGGCTGGATCAATTTCGGACGCACGGTTTTCTTATAGATAAGGTCGATAAGCCGCCCCTTTTGCAGATTCTTCTCCGGAGCAAGCCCGAGCGCCTTCGCCTTCTCGAAGAGCTCGTCACGCGACGCCGCAAGCGGATCGATGTCATTGGCCTCCTTGAACGCATGTACATAATCCACCTCCGGCCACGGCTGCCCCCAGTCGATATCATATCCCTGCCACGCCGTGCGAAGCGTGCCCATCGTACGCTCGATCGTGAACTGATACATCTTCTGCATCAACTTCATGAGCTCCTTATAATCATGATACGCCCAATAGCATTCCATGAAAGTGAAATCCTGGAGATGGTCGCGATCGATACCTTCGTTCCGAAATACGCGGCCGATCTCGAACACGCTGTCGAATCCCCCGACGATCAATTTTTTCAGCTGCAACTCGAGTGAGATGCGCAGATAGAAATCCGTGTCGAGCGTGTTGTGGTGCGTCTTGAACGGCTCCGCCTCGGCGCCACCCGCCTGCGGCTCAAGCACGCTGGTCTCCACTTCCACGAACGCATGCTTCTGCAGAAATTCCCGCACGCTTGCCCAGAACATGCTCTTTTTCATGAACGTCTCGCGAACCTCCGGATGTGTTAGTAGGTCGACATAACGCTCGCGCAACCGAAGTTCGACATCTTCCAAACCGTCCCACTTGTCCGGCAGGGGCAAAAGCGCTTTCCCTCCGAATTGCAACTCGTGGGCCTCCAAACTCTTCTCGCCGCGCTTGGTAGCGAACAGCGGCCCGGTGACGGAAACAAAATCGCCCATATCGAGCACCGAACGCCAGAATGGCAGCTCCGCAAGTACGTCCTCTTTCAACACCACCTGTATCTTTCCGGTCTCATCCTCGATGTCCGCAAAAATGATCTTCCCCTGATCGCGCAGACTGCGCAAACGTCCCGCAAGCGAAACGCTCTCTTCCGACATGGCAATCTTCTCAAAGCCCCCGATTGCGTGCGCGACCGTAAGCGAGCGCTTCACCCGCGCCGGATACGGATCGATATGTGCCGCCTTTATCGCCTCAAGCTTCTTGCGCCGCTCCTGAATGATATCTTCTAGCATTGTCTAATAATAGCGCGAAGTCGGCATTTTGAGAACTCCGGGGGGGAATGAAGATCGAGTAAGGCAAACAAAAAGTTCCCCTTGGAGACCGTTGCGTCTTCGCAGCAGGTCCCAAGGGGAACTTTTTGTTTGCCTTACTCGATCTTCAGTATCTCGTATTTTATCACACCGGAAGGCGTCGTAACGTCAATGACGTCGCCGACCTTCTTTTTCATAAATGCCTTACCAAGTGGTGAATCATCCGATATCCTGCCCTCTTCAGGCCTTGCTTCATGCATCCCGACGATGGTGTATCTCAATTCTTTGCCGCCTTTCTTAAATGTCACCGTTGAACCAACTCTCACCACCGCATTGTCAACGGACTTTTCGATTATCACCGCCGTCTTCATAAGATCTTCGAGTTCAAAAATACGCGCTTCGACGTTAGCCTGTTCGTCGCGCGCCTCGGCATACTCCGAGTTCTCCGACAGATCGCCATATTCCTTGGCCTGCTTCAAGCGCTGGGCAACCTCGTTGCGCTTGACGTTCTTAAGCTGTTCAAGCTCGGCTTTGAATTCCTCAAGCCGCTCTTTTGTTACGTGTTGCTTTCCCATTTGGCGTTAAATTTTTTATATATGGTAATCGCTCCTCCACAACCACCAGCGAATTTTAAAGGTTTCGGACAGAAATTGCAACCCTGCCGAGAACTTCACGTGGGAACGGACATCATCCACCCAGCGAACCGGTATTTCCTTGATCTTATAGCCCATCTGCCTGCCAAGAACGAGCGTCTCCACGTCGAACGCCCAGCCGTTGATCCGGGAAAGTTTGAAGATCTTTTCTGCGGCCTCGTCGGTATACGCTTTGAATCCGCACTGCGTATCCCAGATGCCCGGCAATAATAGTATCTGTACGAGCATGTTCAACCCCTTGCCGATGATCTGGCGATAGAACGGCTCCGGCGGATCAAGCTCCGCGCCCCGCACGGCGCGCGATCCGATGACGATGCCGTAGCCATCTTTGAAGAACGGCATCATTTTTTCGAATTGATCGATACTCGTCGAATTATCGGCATCGGTAAAGAGCCGCACCTTACCCGTGGCAAGCAGCATTCCCTGCCGCACCGTACCGCCCTTGCCGGCATTGTCCTTGACGTTGATCAGTTTCAGATTCTTCACCATCTTCGTCAGTGATTCCACGATCACCGCCGTGTTGTCGGTCGATCCGTCGTTGACCACGAGGATCTCATAGGAATAATCGACGGCGCTCAGCTGCTTGTCCATGGCAAGGAGTGCGGCCGGAATACGCTCGGCCTCGTTATAGGCAGGAATGACGATAGAGAGATAGGGTTGCGCCATGTATCGATTATACCATCTTTGTGAGGATCCGCGGGCCGTTCGCCGTGATCGCCACCGTGTGCTCGAACTGCGCCGAAAGGGACCCGTCAACCGTACCATAGCCTTCATCCGGCAACTGCATAATCTCCCCCTTCCCCGTTGCCACCATCGGTTCGATAGCGATCGTAAGGCCTTCCATAAGCCGCATGCCGGTTTTCTTGTCGCCAAAATTGAAAACGGTCGGCTCCTCGTGGAGCGCTCTTCCGATGCCATGCCCCGTCAACCCTTCGGCAACTGAAAACTTATTCTTACCGACGACCCTTTCGATCGCCCAGCCGATGTCACCGAGTGTTTGGCCGACCTCTGCCTCTTTGATCCCCGCATAAAGCGCCTCTTCGGTGACAAAAAGCAGCTTCTTCGCAAGTCTACTGATCGTGCCGACGCCCACCGTGATCGCTGAATCGAGATTCAGCCCGCGGTGACGTAAACCGAGATCAAGTTTGATGACATCCCCTTCTTTGAGGATATAACCCGAAGGCTGGCCGTGAACGACCACATTATTCACGGACGCGCAAAGCGTGTAGGGATAGGCTTTCTGGGCGCCCGCAGGACGATAGTTCAAAAAATTCGGCACATCGCCGCCCTTCACGATAAGGTCGTGCGCGATGCGATCGAGTGCGAGCGTGGTGATGCCGGGGCGCACCTCACCCCGCAGCTGCTGCAAGACCGCGGCAAGCCGTTTGCCGCCCTCGGCCATAATCTCGATCTGATCCGGTGTTTTAAGCTCCATGGTCCATGTTATATTTCCTTTCGTATTGCGTGACCGCAGCGCCGATCTTCTTTGCGACCTCACCCTCGGTGCCGACGCCGGAAATACGTTTGAAATCATAGCGCTCTTTAAAAAATCTTACCACTTGCGAAACCTGTTTTTCATAATATCGCTTACGATTACGCAAGGCCCTTTCGTTATCGTCGTCCCGCTTGACCAGCTTGCCCTGAAAATACACCCTGCGCTTCGCCGCACGGCGCATGATCTCGCTCGTGGGAATACTCAAATAGATCACCAACGGATCGGTGCGCTCAGCCTGCTTGAGGCATCGGGCAACAAGCTGGGCTTCATTGATCATCTTTGGCGTGCCGTTAAAAAGGATGCCGTGCCTGGCGGGGGTCCCGATGATGACTTTTTTGAAAATATCCCGCACCACCACCGTCGGAGTAAGCTTCCCAAGTGCCGTCGTCTTCGCGTAATCATATTGCGCCGTCGCTGCAGGTTTTTTCACCTCTGCGCCCATGTCGAGGTTGTAGAGATGATATTTTTTGACCAGACGCTTTGCCTGCGTCGCTTTGCCCGAAGCCGGATCACCGAGCAGGATGATATTGAACGGCGGTTTTTGCTTCATGGCTATATACCAAGCGCAGTGTTGATACTTTGTTCCACTACATCGATCGACGGTGTGCCGTCAACGGCAATGAAACGCGTTTCTTCTTTGAGATATTCCATCAATGGCCTGATCACCTCCTCAAAAAATTGGAGGCGTTTATCGATCGCTTCCGGCGTATCGTCGGCTCTTCCTTCGGTTTTTGCACGAAGCATCATGCGCTCGACGACCACCGCCCGGGGCACGTCAATAAAGAGGGTGACCGGCTTCCTGCGTTGCTGGCTCTTCAGGAAATCGATAAGAAATTGCGCCTGCACCGGACGACGAGGAAGACCGTCGAAAATGATGCCCTTCGTGGGCGGGATCTTTTTCAGACGATCTTCAGAAACCTCGATGATGACCTCGTCGGTGAGAAATATCCCTTTATTGATGGGTGCAACTTTTTCGGCAAGCGGAGTATTTTCTTTGAGGATATCGCGAAGGATCACTCCCATATCCCAATGAAAAAAATCAAGCTTCGCCGCCAACCGGTCAGCCTGCGTCCCCTTCCCCGATCCCTGGGAACCGGTAATGAAAATCGTGTCGAAGTCGAGCGCCATAGAATTATTTTATAACATCCATTTTAGCAGAAAAATCGCCGGAACGAAAGAGGATAAGATAAAGAGTATAATGGCCCGCTCCACAGATTCGTAGAGCGGGCCGCCAGCACAATGGCTGAAGTTGAACGTTAAGATTTTTCAAGATCCGGGCTGGGAGCGGCGCGATGGTGGATAAGCCGCCATCCGGCATCAAGTGAAAGCGCACGAACCCGGTACGTCATCGCGCGATGCGAGCTTGACGGAACAAACATCTCACAAGGAACAACGGTGCAGCCGACTATTATCCTGTCGTAGTCTTTTTTACCGCCCGCGCTGCCTGAACCTATCGCAGCCTCCGCAGTACGGGTTTTCGGAAAGAACAACATCGCGTCAGGACATACTCGAATCTTTTGCGGTTGCCCACCACAAATGACACTGGTTTCTTCGATGAGTTGTTTGCGCGCCGCTGCCAACAGAAAGTAGCTCTCGGGACAAAGACCGATCACATCATCAACGTCACAAGAGTAAACCACCGGGCGAGCGGTGAAGACTGTCCGTGTCTTGCCCAACGAGCGAACCATCCAAAAAAAGCGAACCAGCTGGGCTACGACGAGAACAGCAGTCAATCCCGCCGCGACGAAGGAGTGCTTCCTGATCTCAAGGACAAGAAGCACGAGCGCCACGAGATAGAAAACAACAATCGTCGCCTTCTCTTCAAAGGAACTTTCCTTCCAGTATTGTTTCAACATAGCCTCATCCTTTCTTAAGCCGCCTTCATTTCCTCGTACAGGCTTTTCGCCGGACAAAGGTAGCTTTCCTCGGGTTTCCCCTTGGAAAGTTTGTTGTAAGGTCTTACGCTTCCGCCGAAAGAGGCAAATCAGCTGAAAATATTATAATACAAATAGAGATACTCCGCAACTGTTGGTTCGGAAAAATAGCGGTATAGAATAACACAACACGGCAAACTCTTTTTGAGCCTTTAGCGTCCGCGCGATTCGGCGAAAAAAGAGTTTGCCGTGTTGTGCCTACTCTATGCCTTCGTATTCACGAACCGTCAGTTGCGAATCGATCTGCCGCATGGTCTCAAGCGCAACCGCGACGACGATCAGCACAGCCGTGCCGCTGATCGTAACCACGGAAACTCCCGTGATGGACTGCACGATAATAGGGAGGACAGCAATGAGGCCTAGAAAGATGGCACCCCAGAACGTGATACGATTGACGATCCCCTTAAAAAAGCGTTCGGTGTTCTCGCCCGGACGGATGCCCGGAACAAATCCCCCGCTGCGCTGAAGATTCTTGGCAACCTCTTCAGGATTGAACGTGATGGCGGTGTAAAAATAGGTGAAGGCGAAGACGAGAAGGAAATAGAAAATGCCGTAATACAGCTGGTTTGCCACGAAGCCGCTCGCGAAGTTGCTTATCCTTGTGCCCCACGTCACCGAAAAGAGAACAACCACTTGCGCGAGGAATTGCGGGAAAAGCAGCACCGAAATCGCGAAGATCAGTGGGATCATGCCCGCCTGGTTCACTTTGAGCGGCAGATAGCTTGAAGCGCCGCCGTACATCTTATTGCCGCGCACGCGTCGCGCATACGCAACCGGAATTTTGCGTTCGCCCTCGTTCAAATAGACGACCCCCGCGATCAGCAAGACACCGACGACGATGAAGCCGATATAGGCCGTGAGCAATTGCGGAGTGTACGACTCAAGCGCGATGCCGAGCGCCGACGGGAGACGGCTGATGATGCCGGCCAAGATGATGAGTGAAATGCCGTTGCCAACTTTTTCTTCGCTGATAAGCTCGCCAAGCCACAGCGCGATCATCGAACCGCACGTGATGACGATGACATTGCGGAGCAAACTGAAAATGTCCGGCTGCGGAATGACGCCCTGCGAGATGAGAAGCTTCAGGAAGCCGTATGATTGGATGAACGCGAACGGTACGGTAAGGAGACGCGAGTATTGGTTGAACTTTGCCTGTCCGCGCGCGCCATCCTCGTAATACATCTCCTTCATGCTCGGGAAGATGATGGTCATCAACTGCATGACGATGGTCGAGGTGATATAAGGACCAACGCCAAGCATCACGACCGAGAGCGTCGCAAGACCGCCGCCGGAGAAAAAGTTCAGAAAACCGAGTAACTGGTTGGAGTTGAAATAATTCTGCAGTGCCGTCGCATTCACGCCCGGGATCGGGATGGCCGCGAGCACGCGGTAGGCAACCAAAAGCCCCAAGACGATAAGTATCTTGTTGCGGAGTTCTTTGACTTTGAAAATTTGTAAAAAGCGCTCCATTCTTTTTTATTTGGTTAAGCTAGCTCACTTTCCCGCCTGCTTTTTCGATCTTCGTCCTGGCGGACTCCGAAACTTCAAATCCGTGCACGGCGATCGGGAAAGCGATCTCGCCGGTCCCCAATATCTTTATCTTACGCTTATAGTCCTTTCGCACGAGCTTCGCCTTGCGAAGCAGCTCGTGGTTCACCACAAGCGGCGTCTTGCCAGCGGCAGCTGCCTGAGAAGCAAGCTTCTTGGACAACTCGCCGAGATTGAACACCTCAGCAACATCAGCCTTCGGCTTGTTGCGAAAACCACGCATCTTCGGGATCTTTAAGATGATGTCGCGTTCCGCCGGACGGATCCTGTGTCCGGAACGCGAACGCTGTCCTTTCTGACCACGACCGGAATAACTACCGCGCTTGCCGCTGCGGCCGATGCGCTGGGTCTTGCGGGTTTTAAGAGTGGGAAGTTGGTGAAGTTTCATGATAGTGGATGTGCAACGTTATGCCTTAAGTTTTTTGAGCGCCTCGATCGTTGCCATGGCGTTCGTCAACTTGTTCGGGGTGCGACCCAAAACTTTCGATGTGGCGTCTTTGATCCCCGCGAATGCAAGCACGAAGCGGACGGAACCGCCGGCGCGAAGACCGTGCCCTTTGCTCGCCGGTTTAAGGAGGACCTTCGCAGCGCTGTATTTCGCAAGCACCTCGTGGGCGATCGTCCGACCGTCCTTCAAATTGATCGTGAGGACGTTCTTCTTCGCGTCGGCCTTCGCCTTCGCTACCGCCTGTTGGACGTCAAGACCCTTTGCGACACCGATCCCAACGCGGCCCTTCTCGTCGCCGATCACCAAGGTGCAACGGAAACGGAAACGCTTACCACCGGCGACGACGCGCGTAACGCGGCGCATATCAAGCACGCGCTCACGAAATTCCTCGCGCGGTGCGGGCGGACGCGGTCCGTGGGAGCGCGGACCCCGCTTGAAATTGCTGTTGCCCTGGTTGTTATTTGGTGTGGAGGGTGGCATGTTATATCTTCAGTCCTGATTTTTTCGCTCCATCGACGAAGCTTTTCACGCGGCCGTGGAACTTGTACGAACGGCGGTCGAACACGGCGGATGTTATCCCTTTCTCCACCGCTTTCTTCGCGATGAGCTCGCCGACCAGGAACGACTCGGCGGTCTTCGTGATCTTCGTTTTCGCCCCGGTCTTTGCGAGCGTAAAGCTGGATGCCGAAAGCAGCGTGTTTCCCTTCACGTCGTCAACGAGCTGCGCATAAAAATAGCGGTTGCTGCGGCGCACGGTCAAGCGCGGCCGTAAGGCAGTGCCCGAGATGGCGGCGCGAACACGCGCGACGCGACGGATCCTTTTTTGATTGAGTTTCTTTACTGGTTTCATGATGGATATATTACGGATTATTACGAACCGGTCGCGCCGGCTTTCTTGCCGACCTTGCGACGGATGACCTCGCCTTTATAGTGGATTCCCTTTCCTTTGTACGGCTCCGGTTTCTTGAGCGCGCGGATCTCTGCCGCCACTTGGCCAACAACTTCTTTATTAATGCCCGCGATCTTGATGGTGTTCTTCTCTACGGTAAGAGTGACCTTATCCAAGATCGGAAGACGGACCGGAAGCGCATAGCCGAGGAAGAGCACCAGCTCTTTGCCCTCGATGACCACGCGATAACCGACGCCTTCGAGCTCGAGGATCTTCTCGAATCCCTTTGTGACACCGATCAGGGCGTTCTTCGTAAGCGACCAAATGGTCCCCTGCAGCGCCGTATCTTTCGCCTCGGCGGTTCCCGTGACCCAAACATTCTCGCCCTCAACCTTCACTTTTACCGTGAACGGGATAGGAAGTTTGATCTCCCCTTTCGGGCCTTTGATCGTCAACACATCGTCATTTACCGTGACGGATGCTCCTGATTCAATAACAACTGGTTTTTTGATTAAGCGGCTCATAATAGTGGTATTACCAAATTTCAAAAAGATATTCCCCTCCGATCTTGTTCTTTCGCGCCTCTCTGCCGGTCATGATGCCTTTTGAGGTGGAAAGCACGGAAAGGCCGTGGCCCTGGCGGACCGAATTCAAACTGCGATAATCGGCATAGGAATGGCGGCTCGGCTTGCTCATTATCTTGAAGTCGTTGATCGCGGCAACCTTGTCCTTATAGGCCAACTTCACCGTGATGACGTTCTTGCGGCCGACCAGTTCTTTTTCGACGCTCTTCACATAGCCGCCTTCCATCAATTTTTTAAGGATCGCAAAATCCATGTTCGAATATGGGAACGTTGTCTTGTCCTTGCGGGCCCTCACGGCATTTTTAAGTTCGGAAAGGATGTTGTAGTACATGAGATTACTTGTCTTTTACCATGATGCTTTTTTAACGCCCGGAATTTGCTGGTTCGTCGCCATCTCACGGAAGCAGATACGGCACAATCCGAAATCCCTCATGAAGCCATGCTTGCGGCCGCAGCGGAAACAGCGCCGCACAATGCGACTGGAATACTTGGGCTTCTTTTTAGAACGGGCGATTACGGATGTTTTTGCCATGATTATTTTTTCTTACTGACCTTCCTCGCCTTACTTGTTTTCGCATCTTCCTTTTTCATTGGAACGCCAAGCTCTTTGAACTTCGCAAATGCGATCTCCCGATTCTTCTTCTTTGGAACGATGCTCATCCCCAGCGAAAACGAGACCGGCGAATTCTCCGGCGATATTTCCGGAAAAACAAAGTGATCGCGCAAGCCGACGTTCAGGGTCCCTCCCTGGTCGACCGCCGAATGCTCCAAACCGCCAAAGTCACGCACACGGGGTAATACTATTGTAATCAGACGCTCAAAAAAATCAACCATTTTCTCGCCACGAAGGGTGACACGAAGCCCGACGATCTGGCCTTCGCGAAGCTTGAAACCTGCGATGGATTCCTTGGCCCGGCGAACCTGCGGGTGCTGACCGGTCACGGCCGCGATGTCGCGGGTCACCTGGGGCAGGATCTTTTCCTCAAAGCTCGGCTGCTGGCCAAGACGGCCTACGCCGGCGTCAAGGACGATCTTCTCGAGGAAGCTTCTGATCTCGATCCTGTTATTTGAAGTTTTTGTTGCTTTTTCGGCCATGGAAGTGGTTATATGATGGATTTACATTTTTTGCAGAAGCGAACGTTCCGATTGCCCTCGACGCGATGACCTACGCGAACCGCCATCTTGCAGCTCGGGCACATAAGCATCACATTCGAGGCATTCACGCTGCGCGACACTTCCACAAGCTGGCCCTTTTCGCCTTGTTTCTTGGGACGGGAATGTTTTTTGAAAATATTCAACCCTTCGATCATGATCCGACCGGTGCTCGGGCTGACCTTAACAACCGCGCCGGTCTTGCCGCGGTCCTTTCCTGAAAGCATTTTTACGTTGTCGCCTTTTTTGATATTCATGGAAGCGCTATTATTAAACGATTTCTTCCGCCATCGTCATTAATTTTTCGAAGCCTTTCTCCTTCAACTCGCGCGGAAGCGGGCCGAAAATGCGCGTCGCTACCGGTTCCTTCTTCGCATCAACGAGGATGACCGCATTCTCATCGAAGCGCACATAGGAACCGTCCTTGCGGCGCAACGCATTCTTCGAACGGATCACCATCACCTTCACGACATCCTTCTTCTTCACCGCCTTGCGCGGCTCGGCGGATTGCACCGAAGCGACCACAATATCGCCCACGCCGGCATAGCGCCGTCCGCTGCCCCCGAGCACACGGAAACAACGCACGACCTTCGCGCCGCTGTTGTCCGCAACCTTCAATACTGAGCGTTCTTGTATCATGGGTAGTTATGCAACCTTGCCGATTATTTTCCAGCGTTTTTCCCGTGACATCGGGCGCGCCTCTTCAATGGTCACCTTATCACCGGTCT
>CAYQFA010000010.1:0-23553 GCA_964416665.1 uncultured Candidatus Saccharibacteria bacterium | reverse complement strand
GGTCTGCGGGGTGACGGTCATCGCGGCGAGGGGATCCCAGAGGATGGTGAAGTTCGCGATATCGCCGGAGTTGACCAGGGTCTGCGCGGGGACATTAAGATCCGCCGATGGGCATGGCTGACCCGGCGTTCCCACGTAGCTACAAACCGTGGCCGCGTTGGCAACGCCCGCGAGAAGACCCCTTGAGAGAGCGAAGAGATCACCAATGAGGCTGCTGTTCTTTTTCAAAGCGATGCTCGGCCGTTCTTCCACGCCTCGCAATGCGTAGAGCGGACCTGCCGATGTCGCATTCGGGGAAACGCCGACGGGGTCACCACCGATCGGAATATTTTTATACGTTGCCGATGTTCCTGAGCATGATGCGCTCGTGCTATCAAAGGCACAAGCATCCATGTTGGGAAGCATTCCAGCGGTTACCTGCCACGATGCATTCACCGGAGCACTCGTTGTGGCATTTTCCGAAACCACATTGATGGTACCAGCGGAGGGGGCCCCTCCCACCGTTATAGGAAGCGTGAAGGGCGCGCCAAAGGAAGTGCCGTTGCCCTGCATTTGCCAGGTCTCATCGTATGTGCTCGGAGCTGAGGGCGCGGCAATCGAAGAGACGGGGAATACTACACTCTGCCCGGAAGCGATGGCGGACGCATAGCCACCGCCGCTATAGGAAACATCCCATGATTCGGGGACCTGCTGGGAGCCAGAACACGTTCCACCAGAGCAAGAAGATCCGTCCGGTAACGGGCACTGTTGCTCGAAATCAAAAGGTCCATCCTGAAAACAATCTGCCGTGATAGTTTCCGTATGCGCCGGGACATAGGTCGTCGTTTTTATCGCATTATAGGTAATTGGTATCTTTTCCGGAGACATTGAAAAGGACGATGACGCGTGGACGAGGAAATAGTTCTGAGATGTGAGAAGAACTGGAACGGTGCATTGGGCGCCGGATTGACTCCCGCTCGCCGGCGCATCGTTCACTCCGGAGTTGCCGTAACTGTAGTTACATGTTCCGGACGGAACCCCTGTGTCTTTCGATGTGAACGTCGAATACCAGGACACCGAACCAGTGTTCTTCATCGTGATCGAGAGCGGATTGCCATCACCGCCCGCCGTCTTTGTCTCATTGGGGTTGAACGTGGTTGGGATATTATTGGCCGCCTCCTGGGCGCCTTCACTAGAAACACCACTCAGACTCACCCCTATGGTGTTGAACCAACCTCCTCCGTTGGCGACATGGGTCATCATGCAAACCCCGGACGGCGGCCCGCCGGCGCCAGGATTGTAATAAGTAAGAGAACAGTTGCTCCCGGCGGACGCGGTTCCAATGAAACCGCCCACCGTTCCCGCATTTACCGAAAAGTTGATATTGCTTTGATTGATAACCGTTCCGACCGGAAGCGTGCTCGTTTGCACCCTCAACTGAAAACAGGTAGATCCGTTCGTGCCGGAGACTCGGGAAGTCATCGGCGAATCGCCTCCTCCCGCACTCGCCCACGGCGTATACTGCCAAGCGCCAAACTCACTAAGGTTGCAATCTCCGTCGCTATAGATTTCAGAGCGGATGCCGACGCGAAAATCTTCATTAAGCAATCCCTTGTTTTGACTTTGAAATCCGGCCTGGACACAGTCTCCTTGGGAGTACCCCGAGTTTACACCATGATAATAAATGCCGATATATCCCGAATCGCCCCCTCCAACCGGGGTCCAAAAATTATTTCCCGGCATATTACCGGTTGGTCCATCATTTGGCACACCGCCTTCATTATAGTTATGAGAGCAATCCCCATAATCTCCAATATCAAGACCGATCTGTGGCACAACCCCGCCCGTAACGGTTTGCGCGGATGCCGTCGTGTCCTTCTGCGGACGGTACCACCCCACAACGGCCGCTGCCGTCACCAGCAGAAAGACCGCACCGCCGATCGCTACGAATCGATATTTTTTGTGCGTGATCATTTTTTTCATATGCGTCGTGGTGGTGATTATTTCATGATATAACTAACGGTCACCTCCGAAGAACCGTCAGTCCGCGAGGTGATGACGACATTCACCGCGGCGCTCGATGAGGCGTTTGTGGCATAGATTCCTTTGAATGTAGGGCCATCGGCCTGATTGGTGACCGTCCAACCATTTGCCTTCGCATAATTCTGATATTCCGCATAGAGCGAGGCAAGTGAAGAACTCGAGTTCCACTCAGCCGTATATTGGTTGGTGCTTGAGGAGTAATTGATCGAATAGCTGTTGTCCGGCTGTGCGGCGCTATCGAGGATAAGCTCCGGCGGGAACCCCGGGATAAGCTGACCGACCGGAGCATGTACCGCCAGCGGACCGGTCGTTGGTTTTCCCATCACGCCGTAAATATACCAAGCGGCGCCAGCAACGAGCGCGATCACCACGATCACGCCGCAAATCCAAGCCCATAGCACCTTTGGATTTTTCATTCCTTTTATCATACCAGAACCAATGGAAAAAGCAACGCACGCTGTGGATAGCGTGCCACGGTGGCTATCTATCCCCCGCCAGGCCGCGAGAGATATCCCGATAAGCACCCGGGAAAATACCCGGTTGGTTCATTCGATATCCAACAAGACGCGTACCACAGAAAATTGTTTGACCGCTTCGATAAGGAAAAAACTAAGAACTGCACACAAAACGAGAAGTGCGAAAAACATCGGCGGCATCGCTGAGATAAAAATACCGAATCCGGCGACAACAGAGGCGAATATCAAGGAGAATATGAGAGCGCCGAATAAAATCTTGCTTGGATGGACGCTCCAGCCGAATGGCCACGCGCGGATAGCAAGCATAGTTGTTCCGCCAAGATATATAAAGGAACAATAGATGATCGTTCTGATCGTATCGAACTGATAGTTCAGGTGTCGGGCGAAAAAATATATACTAAGCGTGAACGCGAACGGTACGAACGCAATAAAAGAGGAGGCGGTGATGAGTCGCGGCACGTTCCAACGCGCCGGTCGAAGAAGGGGCCTGGTGTGATCGGTCGCGATGGATATGGTAAGAAAATCATTTGATAAAAGAATGAGGATCGCTAGAAGCGGAGAAAGGATATATGAATGGGTCATAAAGAATATGATCGTGGCGACACAAAGAGTTTCCAGGGATTTGATCACTTTATTGAGGGCCCATGTGCGGATCCTCATATAAACACGACGACTTGCAGTGACCACCCGGCGCACGCCCTCAAGCCCGGGGCTCGTCAATATAAAACTCGCCGCCTGTTTTGCAACTTCGGTGGAATCCTGAACCGCAATGCCCACTTCGGCTTGATGAAGTGCCGGCGCATCATTTACTCCATCGCCCGTCATGCCAACAACGTGCCCGGCTTCCTGTAGAGCTTTGATTATCATCAATTTATCTCCCGGATAGGCCTCCGCAAAGACCGCACCGCGCAAAGCAATCGAGGGATTCTCCTTAAGGTCGGCGGGTGTGCAGATATTACCCTGTAGCCCAAGCTGTTTTGCCACTGCCCGTGCCGTGACGCGGCCATCTCCGGTGATCATCACGACCCGAACCCCCAAGGCACTTAATTCTTGAATGAGCGCCGGCGCATCATGGCGAATAGGATCGCTGAGACCGATGAGACCGATGCATTCCATATCCGTGCTGCTCGTGACGACCGCTAAGACGCGCAATCCTTTATTCCCCATCCGGGCGGCATCCTCAAGCGCCTCTCCGGAGAACAATATCGCTGGGGTGAGCAGTAAATCGGCAAGACCCATTTCGATCTTTATTTTCTTTGCACGATCAATGATCTCGGCTTTTGTCCGTTTGGTCAAAGAATCGAACGGAGAGAAACCGAGGCGTTCCGGGATGGTGATGTTCAGCTCGGCTGTTTTTTGGAAGATGGCCTGATCGATGGAATCTTGGTCGGCCGCGTTACTGCAGGTAGCAGCCAGCCCCAGCACCCGGGCCTCGTCATTGTTGCCGTAATGGGTTATTTCTGCGACGCTCAATCGGTTCTGCGTCAATGTACCCGTCTTATCAATGCACAAAACATCCATGATCGCGCCCTCTTGAACCGCAGCCAATCTACGAACCAGGACTTTTTTCCCCTCCTTTTCGTCGTCGCCTCCGCTATTAAGTTGAAGTGCGCCGTACGTCTGGGCCACCGCGAACATCGTCGGGAAAGCTACCGGCACGGACATGAGTAAAAGGACGATGACGAAGTTCGTGATCTGCAATGTCGGCGCATGGACCATGAGACCGAAAAAAACCACGACGATCGCCACCAGCACGTTGAGAGCAAAAAAGTATTCGATGATATCGAAAACGACCTTTTCCATATGCGTTGGCGGATGCGAAACCTCAAGAAGTTCAGTCGTCTTTCCGTACTGGGTCTGCTTGCCGATCGCGGAGACCGTCGCGGTCGCTTCGCCATGTCGCACGATGCCGCCTGAATATATTTCATCCTGCCCAACAACATCGCGCGGCAGGGACTCGCCCGTCAAGGTCGAAAGATCAACGCTGAGGTTGCCATCGAAAAGCTTTGCATCCGCAGGAATGATATCCCCCGCGCGCAGCCGGATGACATCTCCCGGCAGAAGCTCCCTCGATGGAAGCATTCTCCATGCGCCATCGCGACGTACGCGAGCGGTGACCTGTATCGCGTTCCGCAATATCGCTAAGGCGGCATCGGCGGATCGGCGCTGGAATATATTAATACCGGCGTTCACTAATAAAAGGCAAACAATGACGATCGCTTCGAATCTGTCACCGGAGATAAAGGTGATGACGACCATCAACTCCATTAGCCACGCCAACGGACCCCAAAAATTTTTGAGATAGAGCAGTAAAATATTCTCGCGAAATTCGGGAATTTCGTTGAACCCGTAGCGTTCCCGCAACCCGACAAGGTCGGCCTCTTTTAAACCGCCGGGCGGATTTTCATTGTATATTCTTTTATCCGACATATTTATAACAATAACACAGCCAGTTTATCGGGCAGGCGGTCAGAAGACGATAAACTAGAGAAGAGTGGCAATAACATCTTCCGTCTTTCTCACGAGCCCCATGCGCGGAAACGCCTTAGCGACCGTGAACGCATGTTCCTCTGCCGACATCGCCGCCATGGCATCCTCCGCAAAGATCTGGTTATATCCGTATTCGTATGCGAATCGCGCGGTGCTCTCGACGCCGACGTTCGTTGAAATACCACAGAGCACTATAGCGGTGATCCCGCGTCGCCTCAGTTCGAGGTCAAGTTCGGTACCGTAGAATGCGCCCCACTGGTGTTTCGTGATCACGAAGTCTCCTTGTTTCGGGCCCATCTCGGGAACGATCTCCGCCCAGTCCGGCGCGCGCGTTTGCGTCCACGGCGCCGCGTCGGCGATAGGATGCAACGCATCCTTTCCGTCTGCCGATGGCGTGACCCGTACCAGAAACACTGGCATGTCATTCCTTCTGAACGCATCCGCGATCGCTGCCGCGTTTTTTATCACCACCTCGGACGCATACGGGGCGACCTGACGTCCGGCGATGCCCTTCTGGAGATCGATGACGACCAATGCCGTCTTTTGTTTATCGATAGATAGAGTGCTCATGTTTATTGCCGATATGCCATCGGTTACTTCGTGTAGACCCAAATGCGCGCCGACATGCCGTCTTTGAGCTCGGGGTACCTCGTCGGATCAAAACGAACATAGACATTGAATTGATAAGTTGGACGCTGACTGAAGATATTGGACGTCGTGTCCCCCTCCGATATCTGACCCACTTCGTCAACGACGCCATAATATTCCTTCGAGCCGAACGCATCCACGGTGAACTTCGCTACGTCGCCGACCTTCACGGCCGCAAGTCCCTTGTCTTCATCCAGATGACCCACGACGCGAAGTTGGGTAGGGTCCACCATCGTCGCCACAATGGCCTGTCCGGTCATGGCGTTCTCGAACTCGCCGATATTTTGATCGACGGAAACTATTTCGCCGCTGGTCTGCGACTCGACGACCTCATCCCCGACGCGGGCAATGGGCTGATTCGCCGTCACCATATCGCCGACCTTCACGAACACCGCCTGCAACTGGCCGGAAGCCGCCGGTGATAGATTGATGACCGGCGCCTGGACAACCGACAAATCAATGTAGACCGTTTTTGCCGAAACATACCAATACGCCCCACCGCCGATGGCCACGCAGATAAGAAGGGCGCCGATGGCCATGATGCGATTACTCTTTGGTCTTTGTGTGATTTTTAATTCCGGTTCGGTCATATCAAAGATTGGTTAGAAATTTGCGAGGGTGTCGCCCTCATTGATTCCCGAAATGATCTCCGTCATACCGTTGTCGCTTACGAGACCGATCTGGACCTGCTTCTGTTCGATCCCGGATGAGGTTTTCACAAGCACAAAATATTGATCACCATTGTTGAGCACGAGCCGACTCGGCACGGCGATCATTCCGCTGTCTTCGGCGAGGATGATATGAACATTACCCGTCATGCCGTCTTTCACCTGCGTTTCGGTGCCCGTGAAATCAAGCGTAATAAGATATGATGGCGTACCATTTATCTGCGTCTCCGCACTATCGATCGCCGTTACTGTTGCCGGAAATGTCGTGCCGGTGCCAAACGCATCCAGTGTTATTTCGGCCGTATCGCCGATCTTGATCTTTGCGACGTCGGATTCGGAAACATAGGTCTGGATCTCAAGCCCGCCGTTGTTTACCAGTGAGAGCACCTCGGTATTGGGCGAGACCACCTGCCCTACCTGCGCGGTGAGGTCTTGCACCGTGCCGGAGAACGGCGCGGCGAGCGAAGTATTTTCCAAGGCAACTTGCGTAGCAGCGACGGCAGCCTGCGCTTGGGCGATGGCAGCTTGCTGCTCTTGGATATCCTGCGTCGTGGAACTGGCATTGGTGAGGGCCAACCCCGCCTGTGCTTGCGCGATGGCAGCTTTTTCGGAAGCGATATTCTGCTCGGCAGTGGTAATTTCCGTGATCGCTCCGTTCACTTCATTCAACCCCGTCGTCGCTGAAACTTTATATGCCGCAAGTGTCGATACCGACAAACCAGTTTCGTCGGTAAGCGCTGTCATCGATCCGTTCATAAGATTTTGGACCGTCGAAAGATTGCCTGCGGCACTCTGAAGTGCCGCATCCAAGGCCGCATTGGAAGATGTCGCCGTCGTGCTCGCGATCTCTTTTTGCCACGCGTTAAGATCCACGCTCGCGGAAGCCCTCGTGCTTTGAATGTTATTGACCACCTGAGAATCGCTTACGCCGAAGGTAAGCTGTGGATTGTTCCCTTCGGGAGTTGAAAAAAATGCGGCGAGTTGGTTGCGCACGGCATCGTTCGCTTTCTCGTGCGCATCGGCAAGCGTATTCGCAACCCCTGCGTAGGTGTTCGCGAGAGATTGCTCGGCGGTCGTAAGGGCTGCCTGGGAAACCGCGATCGTCTGCGGCGTGGCACCAGTCTGTAAAGCATCAAGTTTCACCTGGGCCGCCGTAAGTGCCGCGTTCGCTTGCTCAACGCCGGTCTCGAAAGACGCCTTGTCCAAATCCGCAAGCGTCTTCCCTGCGCCCACCACGTCTCCTTCTTTCACATACACGTGGGCTATCTGACCAGCTTCCTGAAAAGAAAGGTTTGCTTTATCCACCGCGACCACCGTTCCCGGTTCGTCGAGCGCCCCGGCAACATCGCCGCGCGCGACCGTGTAAGAACCGAGCACCGGTGCCGCATTCGAAGCGACATACCACATCGCGCCACCGGCAACGAGGACAATGGCGAGGAGAGCGAAAAAAGCAACGTGTGCGGTAAAAAATTGTTTCATAAAATAATCAATGCCTTGTGGTAATTATATAATACATCGGGTCAAACTTGAATTTTCTCGAAGAAATAACCGCCCAGCAATGAAAACGCCAGCGCCATCCCCACAAGGACGAGCGTATCCACCCCCAATCCCAGATCGTGATGACCGATATTGGCCAGCAGGACGCGCAGGGCATCAACACCGTACGTGAGCGGGTCGATGCGGGAGACGAAGGTAAGCCAATCCGGCAATCCTTGCAATTGGAACAATGCGCCCGAAAGGAAGAAAAGCGGCATGACCAGGAAGTTCATAATGAGCGAGAAGGCCTGCATGTCGTCAAGGAACGAGCCGATGATCGTGCCGATCGATGAAAAAATGAGCGCGATCAAAAACATGATGAATATCGCGGGCACGACCGCCGCCCAGCTTACCGGCTGGAAACCAAAGAAAGTGGAGATGAGAAGCACGATCGTGCCTTGTATTGTGGCAACGGTCGCGCCGCCCGCCGTGCGACCGATCATGACGTCGGTGCGCGACATGGGAGCCACAAGCGTTTCTTTCAAAAATCCGAACTGACGATCCCATATCACTTCGATGCCGGTAAAGATGGCGGTGAATATGATGCTCATTCCGATGATCCCAGGTGCCAGATAATCGAGATAGTTGCCTCCCCCGTTGCCAAGCGCACCGCCAAAGCCATAACCGAACATAACGAGGAAAATGATCGGCTGGGCGAGCGTACCGATCATACGCGCCCTGGAACGCAGATATTTTTTGATTTGTCGAAGCCAAAGATAATAGATCTTTTTCATATCGTTGATAGCGCTATCTTCTTCCCATCCGCTGACCCATGACCCTCGCTCTATCGGAGGAGCCGGCTCCTTCATCGCGAATGGTCTTGCCCGTGAGCGCGAGGAAGGCATCTTCAAGGAACTCCGTGTTGGTCTGCTTCTTCAGCTCCTCCGGAGTTCCGGCAGCGATGATCTTGCCTTCATCCATAATGGCGATGCGGTCCGCCATCCTGTCGGCTTCCTCCATATAGTGGGTTGTGAGAAAGATCGTCATCCCCTTGGTCTTATTAAGTTCCTGTAGACGGTCCCATAAAAGATTCCTCGTTTGAGGATCGAGGCCGGTCGTCGGTTCATCGAGGAAAAGTATCTTCGGCTCGTGCAAGAGTCCGCGGGCGATCTCAAGCCGGCGCTTCATCCCTCCGGAAAATTCCTTGATCACACTATCTTTGCGGTCCCAAAGATCAACGAACTTCAGAAGCTCCTCGCATCGCTGTGTTCGCAACACGTCCGGCACATCGTAAAGCACCCCATGCAGGTCCATGTTTTCCCAAGCGGTCAGGTCGTCGTCCAGACTCGGATCCTGAAACACGATCCCGAACTGCCGACGCGCGAGCTCCGGCTCGAGCACGGGATCGATGCCGTCGAGTTTGATCACCCCCGCCGTGGGACGAAGCAGTGTCGTGAGCATCTTCACGGTAGTGGTCTTGCCCGCGCCGTTTGGACCAAGGAAGGCGAACACTTCTCCGTCGGTCACCGTGAAGGTAATGTCGTCAACGGCCACATGGTCACCATATTTTTTGGTCAAATTGCTTACTTCGATCATAGGTAGTCAGATTATAACCTTTTTCACCTATCATTGCGTCGGCTCGCAACGATATTCTCCAAGCTCCTTTTTGGATAAAGTGGATAGGTCGAGGACGACGTGCGATGTTATGACCGCTCCCAATCCATCGGCCGTATATTGATCGAGGTCGGGACAATTTGTCTTGGTGACCGTTTGTTTCGTTGATGCCCAATAAGTAACGGTGCCGGTCGTGATGCTGATGGGAGGAGAATAGGTATCCGCGTAGGTTGAACTTTGGACGTCCAAGTCATATATTTCAAGGCCGCGTGGCGGCGGAGCCGTTCCACTGTCAACGATAAGGAAATTTTCGGTCAACCCGAGAACGAATTCCGGAAGACTATTTTGCACCACCACATCCGAGGACGCTACTACATCGGCGCACGGGATCATCTCGTTTGTATTCTTTTTATGTTTCGCCACGACATCAAGCCCCGGCAGTCCAGGATCATTGTCGATCACAAAATATTCGGGACTTTCCATGCACTTGATATTGGAAGATGATGGCAGATTTTTTCCCTGCGGGTGATGGAACTCATAAAACAACAGGGTCGCAACCGCGATCGCTACCGCGGCAAAAAATATTGATGTTTTGCGTAATGTGAACAATGATTTCATGGCTGACCCGCGACCGATGCGATGAGCGGCCTTTTGCGGGTGTCTTAATCATAACAAAAGGCGGCAGCGTGCTACAATTAAAAAATCATGAAGCAGCGCCCGATAAAATTGCCGGAAGATATGAAACCCCATGACGCCATCATTGAGTGGTGGTATTTTAACGGCCACCTCACCGATGCAAAGGGAAACCACTATTCATTCATGGATTGCCTCTTCCGTGCCAACGCAAGCAAGGTCAACATACCGTACCTAAAAAACCTTTTTGGCAGGGGGATGTCCGGAAAATATCTTGCCTTTGCCCACTCCACGCTGGCAGATATCACCAAAAAAACAAGCCAGAAAGAGGTACAAAATATTTCTCTTGTTTCACGCGATAGTTTTAAACGCCCGCTCTTTTATATAAACTACATCGATCCGATAGCTACGACGAACGGCTTTCTGGTGAATGAGATGGCGGAAACAGAGCCGGGTGTTTTCCATATAAAGACCGACCGCATCGATCTCATGATGACCGCGAAAAAGAGGCCGATGCTCGAAGGCGGGCAAGGATTCATCACCGTCCGTAGCCGCGAAAGTTTCTATTATTCACTCACCAATCTCGAGACAGCCGGAATCGTACGCGTGGGTGAGGAATGGGTCCCCGTGAAAGGAAAGTCGTGGATGGACCATCAATGGGCGGATGTGGCGTACACAAAAGATAAGTGGACGTGGTTTTCGATCCAGCTTGATGACGGAACCGATATCATGTGCGTGGAGTATGACGACGGGAAAGGGAAAGATCATCTTGTTGACGTGCTCGATGCCCGCGGGAACGCCGCGCATTCTAACCACGCGACGTTCATTCCGGGCAACGAGACATGGAAAAGCAAAACAACCAAGGCGGAATATCCCCTTTCGTGGACCATCACCGTGCCGGAAATGGATATTGCGCTCACGGCCTCCGCGATGCTGCCTGACCAGGAAATGATCTTCGGGTCCATCAATTACTGGGAAGGTCCGATCGCGATCACGGGAGCCATTGGAAAAAAGAAAGTGAAAGGTGTCGGTTTTATGGAGCTCGCCGGATATCCATCGAATTATAATTTTCTTCTCCTCACCGGCAAGAAGGTGAATAAAAAACTGCGGGAAGAACTCTCGTCGCGCATCAAGGGATTTTTCAGATAATGTCCGGCACGGCTTGGAAATTTTATGTGCACTCTGCGGATGCATGGGAAGCCATGTACGCGGACTGCGCCGCAGCGCGCGAGCGCATTGACATCGAACAATACATCTTCGCCACCGACGAGGTCGGCCGGCGCTTTTTTGAGATCTTGCGCAAAAAAAGAAAGGAAGGCGTTTCCGTGAGGATCATCTGCGATGCCGTCGGCAGTTTTGATCTTCTCAACTCCGGCATCAAAAAGACGCTCATCGCCGAAGGGATCGAAATAAAGTTTTTCAACCCGATCAAGCCCTGGCGCGTCGGAAACATGTCCTCGTGGTTCCGGCGCGACCATCGCAAACTTTTGATCGTGGACAAGACCATAGCGCACACGGGCGGGGTGGCGCTTGAAAACCGCATGAGACATTGGCGCGATACCAACATAAGGATCACCGGCCCGGTCGTTGCCGAGATGCAGGCCGATTTCAACCAAATGTGGGGCAACATCCCGCGCCGAATGTTCGCCAAGTTAAGGCCGACATTCCACGACGGAGAGGATTTTTCCTTCCTGAGCAATTCGCCACGGTTTCGCCAGCGCTATATTTACCACGACCTCAGACAGACCATACGCAACGCAAAGAATTATATCTATCTGACCTCGCCATACTTTGTACCAAGCATAAAAATATTCACGTCGCTCAGGAAGGCGGCGAAACGCGGCGTTGACGTAAGGCTCGTCCTGTCGGAATCCTCGGATGTCCGCATCGCCGACATCGCGACGGGATCCTATTTCCTTCTGGCGCTCAGGGCCGGTATAAAAATTTACCTTTATGACCGCGCGACCGTCTTCCATACAAAGATCGGCATCATTGACGACCTGTGGGGCAGTGTTGGCAGCGCGAATATAGACAACCTCAGCCTGCTCCTTAATTTTGAAGGGAATATAAAAAGCTCCGATCCTAAATTCATCGCTGAATTGAAACAGCAATTCCTAGAGGACCTTTCCCGCGCGAAAATG
This sequence comes from uncultured Candidatus Saccharibacteria bacterium, assembly GCA_964416665.1. Classification (GTDB taxonomy): domain Bacteria; phylum Patescibacteriota; class Minisyncoccia; order UBA6257; family 2-01-FULL-56-20; genus JAKAGE01. The sequence goes on along the minus strand of CAYQFA010000010.1, from coordinate 11,385 downwards.
GTGGACAAGGAAAGCTGGGCGCGGCGTCCGCTCTTGCTCAAGATATTAGAGACGGCGACGTGGCCCATTCACGGGATCTTGTAGAGTGTTCAACGAATGTGCGGCTCGTCACACCAGCCATGCCACGATTTTAAGGAAAATAATGACCACGAGCTGGAGAATGATGTTCACGAAGATCAGGTCGAGTGCCGTAAAGCCCATTGCTATCAACGGGATCGTCATCCAGAACGTTGGCACAAAAAAGAGAAGGATGAGCACCGGCCAAACGTTCTTCAGGTCCTGGGGCGACGGCCCGAGCATCGCGCCGACATTAAAAAATAATAGGATCATTACCCAACTCTGCCATTGAAGCAGGTTGATCTGCGTAAAAAACCTGAGCGGGTCGAGGAGCATGCTTCGCCAATCGTGCCAACTCGAGAACTGCGGGATCGATGGCGTGAAATAATTTCCCAGAAGATAATGGTTGATGAGAAAAAGAAATAACAGCCCACCGGCGATCGGCGCGGACGATATCAGGAGCTCACCCAAGATCGGCAACCGCGATCTTTGATGCACCACGTGCGGCTGGGAAGAAAAAACAGTGAACTCCTGTATCTTCGCGCCGGTGAGAACGCAGAGTATCGCGTGCGATGTTTCGTGCACGAAGGCTCCTATATAATAGAGGAGTCGAACGATGCGGTAGTTCAAGTACCGCCAATTCAAAAAGTTGCTGATATAACCGAAAGCGGTGATAAGGATGATGACAACCCCAAGATTGATAGTGCTCATTTTCTTTGACCCGTCGCTTAAATCTTTATATACTTAGGGGAATATGTCCAATCTCACAAAAAATATCGTCTGGGCCGTCATAACCCTCATCGTCGTTTCGCTCGCTCTTTCTTATTTCATCGGGCCGCAAACGCAGCCGCAAACGCTCAACCTCAGCCAACTTGTCACCGACGTCAACGCGAACCAGGTCAAACAGATCAAAGTGAACGGTGACGAGCTCGACATCACCATGACGAACGGCAGCACCGCGATCGCGCAAAAAGAAACGGAGTCGGGAATCTCTGACACGCTCAAGAATCTCGGCGTCAACCAACAGGCGTTGCAAAACGTCGATCTCGAGGTTCAGAATCAATCCGGCTGGGAATATTGGGCAAGCCTTCTCGCTCCGGACATACTCACTTTACTCGCGATCGGATTCATTTTCTGGTTGATGTTCCGTCAGGCGAAATCCGGGGCGAATCAGGCGTTCAGCTTTGGCCGCTCGAACCTCAAGCTTTCCACATTCAAAGATCGCGTCATGTTCAAAGACGTCGCCGGCCTTAAGGAAGCAAAAGAAGAACTCATTGAGGTCGTCGATTTCTTAAAAAATCCTAAAAGGTTCCTTGACTTGGGCGCGCGCATACCGCGAGGCGTTTTGCTGATGGGTCCTCCGGGCACGGGCAAAACGCTCGTCGCGCGAGCGGTCGCAGGCGAGAGCAACGTCCCCTTCTTCTATATATCGGCATCCGAGTTCGTGGAAATGTTCGTCGGCGTCGGCGCCTCGCGTACGCGTGATGCGTTCATGCAGGCCAAACACGCTTCGCCCGCGATCCTCTTTATAGATGAGATCGATGCCGTCGGACGTCAGCGCGGCGCAGGCATGGGTGGCGGCAATGATGAGCGCGAGCAAACACTCAATCAGATTCTTGTAGAAATGGACGGCTTCGACCGCGACACGCGCGTGATCGTCCTCGCCGCGACCAACCGTCCCGACGTCCTTGATCCTGCCCTGCTCCGTCCCGGTCGCTTTGATCGTCGCGTTATCCTCGATCTTCCCGACATGAACGACCGCGAGGCCATCCTTAAAATTCACGCCGAAGGTAAAACATTCGAAAAGGGCGCCGACCTCCACCGCGTGGCCATGCGCACCCCCGGATTTTCCGGTGCCGACCTCGCGAACCTCATGAATGAGGCTGCTATCGCAAGCGCTCGCCATAATAAGACATCCATCGGACAAGCCGAACTCCTCGAAGCCGCTGAAAAGGTGATCATGGGTCCGGAGCGCCGCAGCCGCGTCATTTCGCAGAAAGAGAAAGAGATCACCGCCTATCACGAAGGCGGACATGCGCTCGTTGCGGCTGCGGTCAAAGACGCCGACCCGATACAAAAAGTTTCCATCATCAGCCGCGGGTTCGCGGGTGGCTACACCATGAAGCTCCCCAACGAAGACCAGCATCTTAAAACGCGGAATCAATTCCTCGCCGATCTCGCCATGATGATGGGCGGCTATGCGTCAGAAAAGCTCATCTTCGGCGATGTCTCCACGGGTGCATCGAGCGACCTCAAAGAAGCATCCGCGCTTGCGCGACGCCTCGTTACGAAATACGGCATGAGCGACCTCGGACCCCAGGTATTCGGCGACAGTCAGGAGATGATGTTCCTCGGACGCGACATCGGCAACGATAAAAATTATTCGGATAAGGTCGCGGCCGACATTGACGAGCAGGTCCGTAAATTCCTCATGCACGCCTACGACATCGCCGAAAAGATCCTAAAGACGCATAAGTCGGCGCTCAAAAAGATCGCTGACACCCTCATGGAGAAAGAAGTGCTCGAGCAGGACGACTTCAACGCGCTCCTGAAGCCGTTCAAGATAAAACCGATAGCGGCATAGAAACAAAATCCCCCTTCTTTTTCGGCTGGGTCGCAAGGACGCTAAAGGCCGAAAAAGAAGGGGGATTTATTTTTCTCGTCAAAAAGACAAGCTGTTGGCGTACTGGACCGAACGACGTTCGAGGTCATGATGATGGACGAAACTAAAATCTCATATCATACCAATCCAACCCGTAAACCTCTTGGATAAGGATTCTTTCTCCCTTGGCCCACGTCCGATTTTTTTCTAACCCCAGTAGAGCAATCGCTTTTTTTATCCCCTCTTCACTTTCCCCCTCTATTTCGAGATATGGCGCCATTTTTGGATATACATCTAGATCGAACGACCAATCTTTCAAATTAAAGGATGTACGTTGTTTGTCCTGATGCGCATACCCTTCAAGCCCGATCTCTTCAAAAAGATCAGCCAGTTTCTCCGGCTCTGGAATCATAAAATTGATCTCTTTGTGCTTTCTGGCAGTGCCTAAAATATCTGACTTTGCCTTCCATGTGACTTCATACTTCCCCTCACTATTGGACCGGATGCGCAAGAACCATGGGTCCTCCCCTTCCTTGATCCCTTTTGGTCGGTACCAATCAACCCGTAAAATCGTTTCCTGTGTTTTTTGAGCACCCAACGTTGCCAATTTTTCCTTTACGCCATCCGCATCAATATCTAAAACCTTCGTTTCTATTTCGTAAGCCATTGTTTATATAGTACCACGGTGAGCCTGGTGCGCGTGAGAGAATTCGCCCGCGGCTCTCGTGCTCGCCGCCGTTCGAATCCACTTCCCAGATAGGTAAAACAGAATAGGCTTCGTTCAGACGTCCCGAAGGGTGACCTGTCTGAACGAAGCCTATTCTGTTTTGTTAGTGCCCCCCGTAGGTGAGAGTTGGAACCAGTTGGCCGAAGAGATCAAAATGTTCGCGGATATTTTTCGTGAACATGCCAATCGTGAGTAGGCCGAGTAAGGCCTTGACATCCTGCTCATCAGACGCATACTTAAATCAAATAGACCAAACTCACAATGAACAAGCCACAAGAACTATCGATGCAAGAGTGGAACGCGATCATGAAGATCCCTGCCATTCGGGAGTCATGGGGCCTTAAGGGCAACGAGACGCCTGAGCAGTTTGCTGACATGGTGTATGGAGTAAAGTTCAACTTCTCACCGGGTATGGCTCCGGGGTATATGGGAGACCTGTACATCCTGCAAGGAGACGCTTTGGGTGAGCCAATGACCGTTATCAGAAAAAACGGCGAGTTGGCGATGCTCAATTGATCGCTGACGCATCGGGTTGGTAACCCTCTCGTCGGCCTCTCAAGGCGTGACGGACGAATCATTCGTCTATTCGTCACCGAGAGGCCGGCGGGAGGGTCCAACCTATTACGAGTCGCGGTGCGATCATTCCGCTGTTCTATCACGCTCTCCGTAAAGTTGCCAGTACGCGTACCCCATCGCAACAGCATCAAACATCGTCATGATGGGATGCTCGCTATCCCATAACCTGCGCTTCGGCGGGAGCTTGCCATGAAGCTCGGGAAATACCTTAACAAGCCTTGAGGCAATTTCATGCTTTGATTTTGTGTGGAGTACTCCAAAGACTCTTCTCATTTCCGCCGTCATCATCAGGCGTACTGGAATCAAGCGGGCGGACGCCTCGTGACGGATCGACCTGAGAATCGGGTTGACGCCGGAACGGGCGTGGACTTTCAGCAGACGTGCTCTTCCCACGACGACCACAGAGGGAGTAAATAGCAATAGCAGAGACACCACTCGCTTGCTTGCCGCTACGTGCTGTGCAACATCGTTCAAAGGGTAGAACACCATGCCCCAGTTCAACAATCTCGTTGGCCCTTCAAACACCGCAAAGCCGAATCGTCGCGAACGTAGCACAATGGCGAGTGTTCTTCTGTTATGCGGCGTCGGGTTCATGATTTGAATCGAATAGCCCCGGATTTCCTCGCTCCCACATCCATTCGAGTTTGCGGGCAATCATCGCGGCATTGCGACCTTTGGCGCTGCATTGATGGAGATCGTCTTTCATCTTTGCCAGACGATCTTCGATTGTCTGCCTTGTCGCTTCGTAAGCGCCCGGAAAGAGTTCCGACACGGGCACACGGAAGATCGCCTGATAACTGAGTGCGATCATAGAGTCTTGACCCTTTCAGGGACCTCTGAGGAAATGGGACGCCAACTTGGTGGACACTTCGCCGACCGAATCCGACGGTATGTCAATCGTATGTATGTTCTTGCAATAGAGGAAGCATTGGCCTTCGGTGTCGTAGTAATAAGAGACCAATTGGTCGAGATAGCACGAACGCTACTCCCAACTGCGCGAACGAAAGGAGGTGCCGCATTTGAGGAGCTTGCAGGACTATCGGACGAAAGCGGTGTGGGCCTTGCGGATGTGTTGTTCGCAATCGGCTACTCCGATGTACTGGATATTCTAATTCCTGCCAACCCGATACCGCGGGGTCCGCAGTTTGCAGACCATGGCTGCACCTCCGTACTTATCGCAGATTCAGACGGAAACCGAATCCTCGCTGGCCAGACATGGGACATGCCAGTTGCTATTGCCGATGATGCAATCATTCTTCGACGTCAATACAAAGATGGCAAGACGATCATCTCGCTCACGACAGTTCTCGGTCTGACACATTGTGGTCTAAATCATCAACGGTATGCTTTGACACAGCGTTTTCAATGGTCTCCCTAAACCCGAGCAAAGTCTCAAGTCTGTTTTCTGCCGTATAGAAAGGAACGGAGGTTTTACTCGGGTCAAACCACCAAGTATCGTCAATTAGCCCGAGTTTCATCGAACGCTCGTATAGTACTGTTCCTGGATACAGCTTAGTTAGAAACAGCCCGATCTGATTTGGCTTAACCTTTTTAATCAGTGCCACTGTCTCGCCTATGGTCCTGCCGGACTCCCCGGGATTGCCAACAGAAAGCGTTAACCTGTGCGCAAGTCCTGCCCTCTTTGCCGCGCTTACCGCATTATAAACATCATCAACATGAGCGCCTTTCGCGATGTTGTTTAGGACTGTCTGTGAACCACTCTCAACTCCGAACGACACCATGAAGCACCCTGCGTCAGCTAAGGCTTTGCAAACTTCGCTAGTGGCTATCAAAGTACACGCGTATTCGTTCGACAAGAGGCTTCACCTTTTCACAAATGAATGCGCTCGCAGGAAATGAACATCCAGCGTAGTGAAAGCCTTCATAGAAGGTCTCAGCAATCTTTGAGCGATATCCACTTTCGCAGTAGATCAGGTGGAAGCTTCCCTCAGCCTGTGCCTTAATAAACTCTTCGCACAGATAACGGCCACGCGGAACCGATTGGACGTCCAGTAGAGTATCCTTCGCAGACATCCTCTCCATTTGCCGTACGCCACTTCCACCTGTCGATACATCCGCCTTCAGTATTGTTTTGTTATGCTGCAGAACAAAGTTGGTAACAATGTGCGCGTCCTCCGGCAATGAAACAACGATTGATGAAGGAGTGGGCAGACAAAGATGCTGCGCCAACTTCTTGAAAGCCACTTTCGAAGAGTATTGTTGGCAGACTTTCGTGTCCATATTGATTTCGAGCCCAAGACGTCTGGACAATTCTAGCATTGTATTGGAACATGAATAGGGTTCGATCTCCCATCTCTCGGTCAGCATCATCTCTCTTAGCGTACCAAGAAGCAGTGTATCGGCCAACATCGCACTAGCTAAGTCTTGTCTCCTATCTGACGGAGAGTAGATACGTGGCAGAGTCGGGCGAACTGTTTTGTAATATCGGAGGATGGCGGCATCAGGCAATTCGGAGAATATACAGACGTCCCCTTCGCTCGCCAAGGGCAAACATCGCAATTCGTAAAGATGTGCCGTTGGGTCATTCGGAAACAAATCTGCATCCTGGCTATCAATAAAAACTTTGTTGCGCCTCTCTAGGTAGGTCGTTGTCATGTTAGCTGTACCGTATCCTGACGCTTCTTAAGGTCGTCGAATTGCTTTGCTATTGCCGCACCTATTGGGGATCTAGCAGGGAGGTGAAGTGCTAGCTTTCTCAAAGGAGAATGCTCTTCTAATAGTGCAAAGTATTGGAATCCTAGATAGATATCGTTGTCCGCCTGAACCATGTGAATATTCGGCAATGTTCGGAACTCATAGTATCTGAAATTGTCGCGATGCTTTGCTAGTTGGTCGGCAAACCGCTGAATCCTCTGTTTGCCTTGCTGCATGTCGGTAACATAGTCTTCGAGGGTCCTTGGACTTGGGATTGGTAACATACGTATTGCGTGTTCGACAATATCCTTCGGAGCGCTGTCACTCAACGCCATAATCTCGATGGTGCATCCGTGATAAACCCGTTCCTGTGCCGCCGTCAAAAACTCTGCTTCAGTCACGCGTATTGTCCGCACACAAATGACGCGAAAGAAATGCTTGGAGCGCTTCAATTCTCTCACCATGAATGCACTGGAGAAATAATCATCGATCAGAGTCAGTGTGGCCGGCGCATTAGTCTGGTCAAAGTACTCCGACACTGCACGTAGAACACCAGACACTTCTCCTGCGCACCGTACGAGCTCGGTCTTGCTTTCGGAAATTGCCCGGCGCGCTTCAGCTGCGATTGAGCCATCGGTCTCCAAAGGCACTAAAGCCTCCGCAACCTCATTCATGACCGCTTCTAGGTTACTGATTGAAAGTGCTTTTCCAAACGCCTCCCGTTCTCGGGTACGCTCAGCAGTTATGGTCCTTACTTTTAAGGCTAAGTATGCGGTCCAAAAAAGTGATACTATGCTCGCCCAAGAAGCGACGTTGGTGAGGTTCAGTGCGTCAAGAATTGATTTTAGGTTCCAGAATTGGGTTGGAGGTGGATCAATGATTACGAACATGGCTGACAATCCTCTCGGCCAACTCAGTATCCATTCTGCTTATTGCCTCTACAGTCACCCCTGCCACATGCGGAGTCACGATCACGTTCGCCATGTTCGAGAGCAGGTCAATGTCCTGATCATTTACGTCATCGAGACCCGCGCCGCCGATCCGCCCCGCTCTTAGTGCTTCACTCAAATCCCGGATGTTAAGGATGTCGGCGCGGGATGTGTTGATCAGTATAGCCCCCTCTTTCATCTTCTGAATTGTCTCAGCATTGAGCATGTAACGAGTATCGTCGGCCAGAGGCACATGCACACTCACGATGTCACTTGACACGAGAAGTGTTTCCAAGTTCACGAAAGTGACCCCTATCCGCGACAAAGCCGAGTGCGCTTTGGGATGTTGTGTATGACAAAGCACCGACATGCCTAAAGAACTTCCGTATTTAAGCATCCTTGTGCCAATTCTACCAGCGCCAATTATGCCCAAGACTTTACCCGACAGGTCGTGAGGAGTGCCTTTCATACCACTTCTTCCTTCGTGTGAAAACGAGGCACGGTTTCCGTCCAGCAAAACCTTTGAAAGTGCAAACGCTAGGCCTAGAGCGTGCTCTGCGACCGAGACGACATTTGCCTCAGGTGTATTGATTACAATGAAGTTTTTATCCAGGAGAAGAGCGGGGAGAATATGATCAAGCCCAATCGATAGGGTACCGATGATTCGGACTTTCGTGGCGCAATCGTACACTTCTTTGGTAATCTTTTCTCGCTGACCGATTACCAGAAGGTCATAGTCCTTCACCAACTGCATCAATTCGCCACTATCCGGTCTTGGGCCCGGTGGTCGCACAGTGAGGTCGAAGTACCTTGCGAGCAGATCGCGCGCTGCAGGATTGAAGTCGCTTAAGCAGATGTATGCAGTTTTTCTCCTTCTGAAGTTGAACATTGATTTGATCACTCCTTTCCCCATGACCATATGGAGGTAACGAAACGGAACTAAAGTCAAAAGGAAGAATTGATTGTAGCGCAAGCTGCCTGTTCTGGCAAACGGTAGCAAGAAGCTGCGGATGAAGTACCGTCTCCAGGCCCGAGCGGATTGGGCTAATGACAGGCGAAGAAAGAGGCTGTCAAGTGTGCCGGGATCAACACAGGGACAGCACACCTGCGGCCCGCCAATCCAACCTTTAGGAAAGCGTGTCATCTTCTTTATAATTAGCTATTTATGGCCTCAATAAAGGCTGACGTCTTGTTGAGGATCGGCTCGCGCATCACGGCGCGCATTGGTTCACTCGCCTGCCCGTACCGGAACTCGAAGTACTGCCGGACCTCGGCGTTCGGCACATTCTTGAGGCACGCGGCGCGAAATCCCTGATGCGTGAGGAGCGGCGCGAGTTCCAGAAGTGTCAGACGGTTCGCCGCGAGCGTGTAGAGGGCATTCCGCAGTAGTTCATCCGTGCGTGCGCCAAAATGCTCCAAGCCCCACCGCTGTTTCAGAACCTCGGCAAACTCCGCGATCTTGACGAAATCCGGCTCCGCATCTTCGAGCGGGTTGAGGCCCACCGACATTTCCCGGTCTGCGGGCGAGATGACGATCAGCCGGTCGCTCAGATGCGTTTGCTGCTTCCACTCGCGGGCAGCGATGGCGCTCAGAAGAAACGGCGTTGCGTCGCCGTGGAGGTCGAAGTATACGAAGCCTCGTCCGGCTTCTATGTCTTGCAGACAGAGATTCTTGAGGAGCGAACTCTTACCGGTCCCTGTTTTTCCAAGGACCGCAATATGCATGGTGCGACGGGTTTGGCTCAACCCCACGCGATGTCGCGTCGGCTGTTCATCCGCAACATGGAACCCGAGCGCGATGGTAGACCCGGTTTCCTTCCGCGCCTGTCGCCGCCCTTGCAGGCGGTTCCAAACCGAACTCACGAGTTGTTCGAGGGTGTGAATCATCATGGTGAGTATTGGGGGCGGGGTGTCGAAAACGGTAACAACTTCCTGCGCAGTAAAGCGCAAGAGCATCGAAATCAACAGGTTGCACGAGGAATCAACGCGGAACAAAATGCTTGACGGGGTTTTGGGACGGGTCTCAGAAGTTCGAGATCAGCAGTTCATGGTAGCGGCGTCCGGCGATCTTCTGCGCGGTGTAGGCGAGTTCAACGGTGCGGGTTGTGAACCCCCTGAAGAGCGCCCGGACCTCGGGCACATCGTTCAGCGAAAGAATGAACTTGGCGCGCAACTTGCCGAGCCGCTTCGCCATCACGGCGAACTCCTCCGGCTCCAGGTTGTAGCGGTAAAGCTTAATATCGTAGTACGGCGGGTCGAGATAGAACAAACTCGTGGGCCGGTCGTAACGGGTGAGCACTTCTTCGTAGGGCAGACATTCGATCTGGACGCGCGCCAAGCGGTGGTGCGTCTCTTCGATGAGCGAAGGAATGCGTTCAGGGTTGAATCCCGGCGGCGCGTCCACGCGCACGGCATAGTTGCGGTGGCGGACAAGCCCCCCAGCCACTCGTTCGCGCATCTCAGCGAATTCATTCGCAGCATTGGCGAATCGTGGGCGGGAGGAAAACAGGCGTTAATGGAAAAGCGTGCGGTGGAAGCGAGGCGGGTAAGGGAGCAACTACAACAGTTGATCCGCATGAAGATAGAAGAACTCATCACCGACGATGAGTTCCGCGCACAACGAATTCTCCTTGAAGGAAGGCTGGCAGAACTCGAAGGCGGAACTCCAGAAAACGAGACAAAGCCGGAATCTGTCCTCAACGATCTCAATACGATCTCTATGCCGCTCATGCATCTGGCAAACGCATGGGAACGAGTTCCGACTTGTTTCAAGCGGCGGTTCCAACACATCACGCTTCCGGCGGGTTATGTCTTCGGACGAGTTGGAACCGCTCAGAAGGGCCGTCTTCTCTCATTTCTTCACTCACCGCTGCCCGTATATACAAATGTGGTGCGCCCGGTAGGATTCGAACCTACGACCAGCCGTGTATAAGACGGCGGCTCTACCGCTGAGCTACAGGCGCTCACGTTATACTGATACACCACGCCAAGCTGCAACGCAGAAAAACGGCTAGCTTAACTCTTTTCTATCTTATCAAATTTATCCATCGCCTGCCCGGCCTGCGCGTTGAAATTGTTGATCGCATTCACGTCGGTGTTGATCTGGCTCACCTGCGCCTGCACCTGACCGTCCGTTCCTGTCGTACCCGTGAACTTTGCCTGCAATATATTAAGAAGTTTGGTGAGGTCGCCGCTATAATTGACAAGTTGGTTGATGACCGCGAGGCGGCTCGATATCGCTTCAAGCGCTGCTTGTTGCGCGTTAAAATCATTGACTCCGGAAAGTGCCTTTGTCATGTTCTCAACTTGATTCGAAAGATCGACTGCTTGGTTGCGCAGATCCTGACTCTGGGTCACAAGACCGTTCGTTAGCGTCAAAGCGTCGGTGTAATTCCCCTGTTGATCGTCCTGGTTTATCTTTTGGAGGGTCGCCGTTGACTGGTTCGAGTTATTCACGATATCTTGGGCGATAATGGCGCTCTGAAGCCGGGCCGCCGTAAAATCGGGAGGAACGCTATTACGGCTCTCCAAGTAGAGAGCGATGCCATAACCGACCGCTATTACGATAAGAAAGGCCGCGATGGCCTTGGTACGACGTGAGAATTTAGGCATGAATTGAATACCCTAGTTTTAACAAAATAAGGGCGAAAAGGCAAGTGATCTAACCGCTCCGCACGGTCATCAAACCGTCGCTGAGGCACTACCGCTATTGAGAATTCCCCTACTAGAATATACAATGGAACACGAGCTTATTGGTGCACGACGCGGGTATGGTATAACGGTATTACATCACCCTTCCAAGGTGAAGTCACGGGTTCGACTCCCGTTACCCGCTCAGA
>CAYQFA010000009.1:0-25710 GCA_964416665.1 uncultured Candidatus Saccharibacteria bacterium | reverse complement strand
GGAGGGCAGGGCGTTCAGACCGGCGTGATGCCGGTGTCGGGTTCAGCTTCGGCGCCGACGACGGGTGCGGCAAATGCTGTTCCCGTGCAGAAATAGAAAGGCTTCGCTTATGCGGTCAAAAGGCCCTGCTCATGCGGGGTTTTTTGATTTCCGGTTTTTCGAGTAAACTATGGGGGTCAAGTAAGTGTTAATATATTTTTCATGATCGAATTCAAGATCCTCAAGCAGTCCAAAAAGAGCCGCGCGCGGCTTGGTGTTTTGAAGACGTCGCACGGAGAGGTGATGACGCCGGCGCTCGTGCCGGTCGCGACGCTTGCTGCGGTGAAGGCGCTCCGGAGCGACGAGATCGCCGCGACAAAGACGCAGCTGCTCATCTCGAACACGTATCACCTGCACCTCCAGCCGGGCGAGAAGATAGTGAAGGCGGCGGGCGGCATCAACAAGTTCATGAACTGGCCGCGGCCGACAATGACCGATTCCGGTGGATTCCAGGTTTTCAGTCTTGGTTTCGGTCGCGACTTGGGCGTCGGTAAAGTGAGGAAGAATTACTATCCGACGAAGATCGAGCACGCGGTGGAGCATGGCGCTCAGCCGAACGCGGTGAAGATCACCGACGAGGGCGTGCATTTCCGTTCACCGCTCGACGGTGCGGAATTGTTTTTGAGCCCGAAGATATCGATCGGCATCCAGGAAAAATTAGGTGCGGACATTATGTTCGCGTTCGACGAGTGCACGCCGCCCGGCGCGTCGTACGAATACATGAAGACGTCGCTCGAGCGCACGCATCGCTGGGCGAAGCAGTGCATCGCGCTCAAGAAGACCGATCAGGCGCTGTATGGCATCGTGCAGGGTTCGTACTTTGAAGATCTGCGCAAGGAAAGCGCGCGCTATATCGCCGGGTTGGAAGGATTCGCCGGTTATGGCATTGGCGGCGACTTGGGTGAATTCAAGATCGGCACGGGCAAGATCTTGAACTGGGTGGTTCCATTGCTCAACGCCAAAAAGCCCCGCCATTTGCTGGGCATCGGCGATATTGATGATATGGAGCGGATCATTAAGGGCGGCGCCGATACTTTCGACTGCACCATTCCGACACATTACGCGCGGCGCGGTATCGCGTACACGAGCAGGGGAAAGGTGAATTTCAACAAGGCGACACTCCTGCGCGACAAAAATCCTATCGAACGCACGTGCGAGTGCCTTGTGTGCGCGCAATATTCCCGCGGCTACATCGCACACCTCGTCCGCGCGAACGAGATCACCGGCGGCGCGCTGCTCACGCTCCACAATTTATATTTCTTCAACGCCGCCGTCGAAAAACTGAGGGAAAAGATAAAGAAAGGATTGTTGTAAAAACTAGTACCGATAATTCTCCGGCTTGTACGGTCCCTCCGCCGGGATGTTCGAATACTCAACCTGCGCCTTGGAAAGCTTTGTCAGCTTTGCGCCGATCTTCGCGAGATGCAATCGCGCCACTTCCTCATCCATTTTTTTCGGCAATAAGTATACGCCGATTTCGTGCTTCTTCGTCCAGAGCTCGATCTGCGCGAGCGTCTGGTTGGAGAAGCTGGTGCTCATCACGAAGCTTGGATGACCGGTGGCACAGCCGAGATTCACGAGGCGGCCTTCGGCGAGAATATAAATAGCGTTGCCGCCGGGGAAATCGTAACGATCCACCTGCGGTTTCATGTTCACTTTCTTCGCGCCGGGCGCCGCGTTCAAACGCGCCATCTGGATCTCGTTTTCGAAGTGGCCGATGTTGCACACGATGGCCTGATCTTTCATTTTGCGCATATGCTCGAGCGTGATGATGTCTTTGTTGCCAGTTGTCGTCACATAGATATCCGCGCGGCCGAGCGTGTCCTCGATGGTCGTTACCTCATAACCTTCCATCGCCGCCTGCAAGGCGCAGATCGGATCGATCTCAGTGACGATCACGCGACAGCCCTGTCCGCGGAGCGATTGCGCGGAGCCTTTGCCGACGTCGCCGTAGCCGCAGACGACCGCGGTCTTGCCGCCGATCATCACATCGGTCGCGCGGTTCAGTCCGTCGATGAGCGAATGGCGGCAGCCATAAATATTATCGAATTTGCTCTTGGTGACGGAATCGTTCACGTTGATGGCGGGGAAGAGGAGTCCGCCGCGACGGAATCGTTCATAGAGGCGGTGTACTCCGGTCGTTGTCTCTTCCGAAACGCCGCGGATCTCTTGCGTCACTTTCGTCCAGCGGTGCGGTGCCTTGGCATGGATCTTTTTAAGGAGCGCCATCAGCGCGCGCTCATCATCGCCAGCGCCGGCTGGCAATTTTTTCTTGAGCAGTGCGGGATCATCCTCAATCTCTTTTCCAAGGTGTACCATGAGCGTCGCGTCGCCGCCGTCATCAACGATGAGCGTCGGTCCGCGGCCGTTGCCGAAATCGAGCGACTGGTCGAGGCACCACCAATATTCCTCAAGTGTTTCTCCTTTCCAGGCGAAGACGGGGATGCCGGCTTTCGCGATGGCCGCGGCGGCCTGATCCTGTGTGGAAAAAATATTGCAGCTGGACCAGCGCACGTCCGCACCGAGCGCGCGCAGGGTTTCAATGAGAACGGCGGTCTGGATCGTCATATGGAGCGAGCCGGTGATGCGTGCGCCCTTGAGCGGTTTTTTCACGGCGTAGCGTGCGCGGATGGCCATAAGTCCTGGCATTTCCTTCTCTGCCATCCCGATTTCTTTCCGACCCCACTCCGCGAGTTTGATGTCTTTTATTTTATACATTTTTTTGTTAAGCCTCTATCGGGCCATAATTTTTTTTGTATCGGCTCCAAAAATCCGACTTCGTAAAAGTATGCTCCTGCGTGCCTGAAGTTTCAATGGCGTAACTTGCGGCGACGCTTCCCATGCGTCCGGCTACCGCGAGTGGTCGTCCTTCCGCAAGGCCAACGAGGAATCCCGCGCGATAGGCATCGCCGGCGCCGGTCGGGTCAACGATGCGGCGCGGCTTGCTCGGTAAAATTTTTATCCCACCCCCGTTTTTTCCTTCCCCGCGATGATAGATGACCGAGCCTTTGCTCCCGCGCGTAACGATGAGTATGCCGCCGCGGCGCAATATTTCTTTGGTGTCCCAGCCGGTCCGTTCTTGCAGGATCGTGATCTCATAATCATTGCCGATTACGATATCCGCAAGCCGCACCATCTGGCGCAGTTCTTCCGGCGTGAAGGTGTTGATCTGTTGTCCCGGGTCGAACATAGTGGTCATCCCGAGCTTTGCGCATTCGCGCAGATGCCGTTTCATCACCTGTTTATGGGCAGGGGAGATGGTGGCGAACGAAACATTTTCATTCACCCCCGCTATGCGCGGCGTTCTTTCGGGCAACGTGCCGCTAAAAAATGCCGTTATCTGATTGTCGTCCCGATCGGTGATGATGTGCGCGGAGGCGGTGAGGTGTTTTGTATCGCGCGCGACATATCGCGTACCGATCTTCGCACGGGCGAAATGCGCGAGGTAATCCGCGCCGTCGGTGCCAAGCGCACCTACAATGACCGGATCTCCGTCGAGTAGTTTTACGGTATGGGCGATATTGCCCGCTGTGCCGCCGCGCGATGTGACGAGGCGGTCGACGACGAAACTGAGGTTCAAGACGCGGGCATCCCCGCCGAGAATATGATCTTTAAAGCGCCCGGGGAAATCCATGATGCGGTCGTAAACGAGCGAACCGGAAATAAGGATTGGTTTCATAGTGCTCATTATATCATGTCCCAGAACGGAATCTATTTCTGTTATAATGAAATCATCATGGCAAAGGTTTATACCAAAAAAGGAGATGAGGGGACCACGGCGGATTATTCCGGCCAGCGCATCCTCAAGGACGATGTTGTGATCATCGTGATGGGGAAGATTGACGCGTTGCAGTCTTCCATTGACGCGGCCATCCTTGAGGGCGGCGCGAAGCATAAGCCGTTTCTCGAATGGGTGCAGAGGAAATTGTGGCAGACGGCGGGAGAAATATCCTGCGCCGATGAGAAGTGCGTCATCGATCCGATCACCGACGGCGACCTCGAAAAACTCGAAGCGTATATTGACGCGCTGGGGGAGCCGCCAAAGCGGTTCATTCGATTCAATACAAAAAGATCCATTGCCTACAATGAGGCACGCATAAGATGTCGCGACCTCGAAACGTCCTTGGTCAAATTATTGCGCGATAAGAAAGTGCGCCCGGCCGCGTACGCGTGGCTTAATAGGTTATCCAGCTTGTTCTTTATGCTGAGCTACACGACAAGCAAAATGTAGGGCGGTTGTCGATATAAAAAGCATGGGCGAGTCACTGTGTGACCCGCCCATTATGCTGCGATGAGGTGAAGTTTCAATCGAAGATGGTGCCGCCCTCCCGCTGAAACGTAACGTTGGTGAGGTGGCGAGGTTTTTCGAAGACGAGCCATGCCCTGCCGAGTCGCCGGGACGATTCAGCTTGTGCATCGGCCACCGAAGGGTAAAACGTCACGGTGACGCTGTAGACCTGACTCGATCCACCCACGCCGGTCGCTACGCACTTCGCATAGTAGCCGTTCGGCGAGGCGAGTACCTCTCTGGGGTTGCATACCGCGGTCGGATCGGCGACCGAGATCGTTGCCACCGTCAGTGCGGCGTTCTTCTTGAAGGTGGCGTCGCGGCCCGCCGTGGATAGTGCAATGACGGCGAAAATGACCAACACGAAAACAAGCGCCACGATTTGACTTCTGGTCGTTCTGAACATGTTTTCCTCCTGCCCCATCGATTTTTCTTGATTTCCTAGGTTATCAAAGGGCGGGATGATTATAGCACTTTATTTGTTTTTTGTCACTTTTTCTTATCGCTGTACTATTGTGTCGTCGGGCGCGTATCATTAGTTCATGCCGGATTTTAAAAATATTTTATATCGGTTATCGGCGCCGCGCGTAAAATACCAACCGCTCATTGAGGTAAGGATCTCCGAGTCTGCCCTTTTGCATAATCTGAATGAGTTCAAAATGCACTATCCCGATCTGCAGTTCGCTCCGGTGATAAAGAGCAATGCATACGGTCACGGCATGACGGTGGTCGCGAAGATGTTGGACCGGGAACCCAAAGCGTTCTTTATGGTCGATTCTTTCTATGAGGCGCTTGTTTTGCGCCGCGCCGGGATACGATCGAAGATCTTGATGCTCGGTTATGGCCGCGTTGAGCAGTTGATCGATCCAAAATTGAAGGACTGCGCTGCGACGATCATCGATTTTTCAACACTGAAAGAGGTGATAGAAAAATTGAAAAAGCCCGCTGTTTTTCATTTGAAGATCGACACCGGGATGCACCGGCAAGGATTGTATGGAGAGGAGATCGCAGCGGCGATCGGGATCATAAAGACCAATCCGAACTTTATTTTGGAAGGCCTTTGCAGCCATCTGGCAGATGCGGACGATGAGGATCAGGAAATGACCAAAAAGCAGATCGCGACATGGAACGGGACCGTCGATCTCTATAAAAAGAATTTCCCCAACATCAAATATTTTCATTTAGGCGCCACTGCCGGAGCGTTTTTTTCGGAGAAAATAAAAGGGAATGTCGTTCGTTTGGGGATCGGGCTCTATGGCTTCAACGTGTCGCCGTTCGCGAAACTGGACTTGAGGCCGGTGTTGGAAATGGTCTCGGTCGTGAGCTCGATACGAACGATTCCCGTCGGTGAGAAGGTTGGCTACAACGGCACGTGGAGCGCCGCTCGGGTCACGAAGGCGGCGACCGTGCCTGTCGGTTATAACGAGGGCATTGATCGTCGGCTATCGAATCGGGGATTTTATAAGATCGGCGGCACGGCCTGTCCGATCATCGGACGGGTGAGCATGAACATCAGCAGCGTTGATATAACCGACGCCGCCGACCCGAAAGTGGGGGACGAGGTGGTGATATTCAGCAGGGATCCGGGAGATAAAAATTGCATTGAGGCGGTCGCTCGGACGTGCGGCACTATTCCTTATGAGATCTTGGTTCACATACCCGGCTATTTAAAAAGGGTGGCCCGCACCAGATAAGTCTGCATGCGGGCCATTGTGTTGATGAGGCTAAGAAGCCTTGCCGTCGTTGAAGGCATCGGTGTGATACCACGAGATGCTGATTCCCTTGCCGACGATATATTCGGCGTGGAGTTTTTGCATGGCCCTGAGCGATCCGCAAATGAAGATGCGTTCCCCGTCGCCGAAGTCAATGCCGCACACTATCTTGTGTCCTTTTGGAACTGAGGGGAATTTGACAGGGCGGCCCTTGTCATCCGGGGAAACCTCCAGGGAGAGCAAGCGCTCCACCCCTACGATCTGATGTTTCATGCATACCGACTCGATCATTGCAAAAAACTCCTTCTGACTGCGTGGGATTGGTTTTCAAGTTGCTGTTTTTGTGATGATGATTCACATCAGTACTACGACACGGAGTCGAAATATGTTTCATTGTTCCGTCCTTCTTGGTCAGCCCCGGTCGGATCGGCGGTCTTTTGACGGCGATTGTTGAATCTGGTGGATTTGATACAATTAAGGCATGCCTCGAAGTTTGAAAATAGCGCTTCTCATGATCGTTGTGGCGATACTTCTCGCTGCAGGCGGTGCGTTGCTCTATCGTTTCTTCTCCGAAACTTCTTTGAACACTGGAACATCTTCCGGTGGGTCGGCGATCGTACCCCAGCAAGAGGTGAATGCACTGACCATTTACGATTGGTGGACCTCTCCTTCCGAATCGGCGGCGATCAACGCCCTCATCAGCGTTTTTGAAACGCAGTACCCCAGCGTTGCCGTCGTCGCCGCTCCCGTGACCGGCGGTGCGGGGTTCAATATGGGACCCGTCGTCAAGTCCTTCGTGGCAGCGGGACAGGCCCCGGATGCATTTCAGATGCACGCCGGTTATGAAGCGGAGCCCTATTTCGATGCCGGAGATCTGAGCCAGATCGACGATATTTGGGATTCATCGGGGTTGAAGCAGGTCACCCCGGATATCATCCAGCAGATGTGCCAGTTCAATGGACACTTCTATTCCATTCCGGTCGACGTCCAGCGGAGCAATGTCATTTGGTACAACAAGGCCGTTCTCAGTAAATATCATATTGATCCCGCGACGCTTACGACGTGGCCCGCCCTTTTTGCTGCTGCGGCGAAATTGCAAGCGAATGGTATTTCGGCGCCGATCCAAATGGGCCAATCGTGGACGGCCGGCCAGGTTCTGGAGACCATTATCGCGGGCGAAGGGACCGACTTTTACCAGGATTGGATCAACGGCAAAGTAACGTCGCCGAACGATCCGCGGATGATCGAGGCGCTACAGACGTTCAAGGAGTATTTATCTTATACAAACTCCGATTCGGCGAATATCACTTGGGATACCGCTGTGGACCGGGTCATCAAGGGGCAGGGAGCTTTCAACCTGATGGGCGATTGGGCCGATGGAGAGTTCAAGCTGGTCGGAATGAAATACGGCGTGGATTATGGGAGCATCGTTGCTCCGGGGACGCAGGGAATGTACGGTCTTGTCATTGATACCTTCCAACATCCCGAGGGAGCGTCGCATCCGACCAATTCCATCCGCTGGCTGCAGGTCGTGGCTTCGCGCGACGGACAGGACGCATTCAATCCTCCGAAGGGGTCGATCTCCCCGCGAAGCGATTCGGATATCACGAAATACGACAGTTATCAGCAGGCGGCCATAGGAGATTTCAAATCCGCGACCCACTACTTTCCGAGCGTGGTGAATGGCAGTGGCGCTCCGCAGGACTTCGAGCTCAATTTCATCACCATCACCGGAAACTTTGTCGCCGACCACAATGTCGCAAATGCCGCGAGCGCCATCGCGAGCACCACGCGTCAATTCCTTTCGGAATATAACAGAACCTGGTCGTTGTAACGGCCGATCTTTTCGTGAATATCAGATCATCATTGCTAACGTATTTTTCGGTGATCATTGCTATAGTGGTGATCTCCGGGACGTTTCTTATCCTGTTCCAAAACTATGCGGAGAATTATTATCAGATGTTCACCGCGAACGTCATCAATGAATATCAGCTTGGTGACAGCGCGGCGCAACTTACCAAGACATATTCTTCCTTGCTTCAGAACATCAACGATCCCGGGCTGCTCGCCCAGTACCAGACCGACCTCAATGCGATCAATACCGCCGCTTCAAATTTGAACCAAACAGCCTTTTCCGGCGAGAACGCTTCGGATTATGAGCGTCTTCATAACGACGTTTCCCTGCTTGAGGGATATATCGCGAACGGCGTTGCGAACACCAAACAGGGTGATTTTTCCCAAAGTTCCAACATCCTTGAGCAGGTGGCCAATACCGAAAATAGCATACAGCAGGATACTTCTAACCTGATCGTCTCGTATGTCAGCAATTCCGAGCAGGAACAGAAGAACGTCAATGCCACGGAGGCTCTTGCGAGAACCATAGAGACGATGACCATTATCATCATGGTCATCGGGATCATTCTGCTTGCACTGCTTTTTTCCAGCCGGCTCAGCAAACCCATCATGCGCCTTGCCGCGCTTGCGGAAACGGTCTCCGCGGGTGGTCCGCTTACGACACACGTGAACGACGACCTCATGAAAATGAAAAATGAGGTGGGAAGTCTGGCGCGATCGTTCAATCGCATGGTGCTTGATGTCGAAAAGAGGATCGATACGCGTACGCAGGAGCTCCAATGGGAGCGTGCGCGCCTTTTGGCATCGATCAACAGCCTGCCCCTCGGCTTTCTCCTTCTGGACACCACGGGCGTCATTCTTCTCTCAAACCGGATAGCCCAAGAGCTTCTTCCCCGCGAGGATGCAACCCTCGCGTCGCTTGGCAAGCTTTTCGTTCCGGCGGTGGATGTTTCCGAATTCGACCGCCTTATGAGGACCAGACAGAGCTATGAGCTGCAGGAGGCCAAATTGGGAGAACGGTCATTCCATGTTATGGCGATGCCCGTTGTCATCCCCGGGGCCGACGAGAAGGACGAGACGATAGGTTCGGTCTTCCTTATGGAAGACATCACCAAGGAAAAGGCGCTCGACGAATCAAAGAACGCCTTTCTCGCCATCGCCGCCCACGAGATGAGGACGCCGCTCACCGTCATCCGGGGGAACACCGAACTGCTTTTGGATGAGCCGTCGGTCAGTGCGAACACGGGGTTCAAGACCCAGGTCGAAAGTATTTTACGCAGCACGGTTCGCCTCTTGAATATCGTGAATGACTTTCTTGATGTTCAGAATCTGGAAGGGGGCAGGATCTCCCTCAAGATCGAACCGGTCGATGTGGTGGCATTATTGCGCGATGTCATGCGCGATCTCTCGCCGCTGGTCCAAAAAAAGGGGCTTGCGTTTTCGGTCGACGTTCTTCCGGATCTCGGCGCATGCATTCTCAATATTGATAAGTACCGCCTCCAGCAGATATATATCAATCTTATCAGTAATGCGATCCACTACACCGAAAGCGGCGGGGTGACCATCTCGTTCCGAAAGGAAGAAAAATATATGAAGGTTTTGTTCGGCGATACGGGCATCGGCATCGATCTCGAAGAGCAGAGCCGGCTGTTCAAGAAGTTCGAGACCGGCCGGGTGTTCATGCAAAGCAAGGAGTATGGCAGCGGCTTAGGGCTTTATATCTCGCGTTTTCTCGCCCATCTCATGGGCGGCGATCTGGTTCTTGAAAAAAGCGAGGTTGGCAAGGGGAGCGTCTTCTGTCTCACGCTGCCTCTCGAAGGCGTAGCCAAGAAGTAATATGGTATACTATTCACATGGATACCAGCCCTGAACAAGCACTCATCCTTTTGGTTGATGACGAGGCGGATATACTCTCGGTCTATCAGGCGAAGCTTGAAAAAGTCGGCTTCCGCGTCGTTACGGCCTCGGATGGCGCCCAGGCGATACAGGTCGCCGCCGAAAAGCACCCCGATCTTATTTTAATGGACATGAAGATGCCGGTGATGGATGGCATCACCGCGCAGTCGAAGCTGAAGGAAGATCCTGCGACAAAAGATATTAAAGTGGTATTTCTCACGGCGTTCAGCGATCCCGCAAATCCGGAGATCGATATAAGGACAGCCAAGGAGGCCGGCGCCTTGGATTTCATCAAGAAAGGCATCGGGCTCGATGAGTTCGTCACGAAGGTCCGGGGCTATCTGGCAAAATAACGGGGTTCTCGGGTCTCGTCCGCGAGCTCAAAAGGATAATGGTTGAGGTGGGGCCGTGGGTGTGCGACGAGAACTGGAACATCTATGGAGCAAGCGGGTTCCGTTTTTCCATCTACGCGGACGACATGACGTTCTCCTTGCCGTACCCGTTCAACAATCGTCCGTTCGCCGAGAAAGGCGACCAGCGATCGGTGAAAGGCATGATCCTTTCGGCGATAGAGGCGAGCGGGCTTTACACGGTGAACGCCGAAAAGCTCCGCAGCTTCAATTCCCATAAGGGGCATCCGTTGATCACCGGCCTTCGGGTCGTAAGAAACAAAGTGGGGTTGCCAAAAAAGAAGGTGGCGTGGCTTCGCTCATTTATCCATCATACGGGACAGAGCAACGATCCCAAAGTGAAAGCGCAGCTGAAGGGGTGGGCGTGCTATGTGCGCATGGTTTACGAGGTCAAGGGCGAAGGCGACTTGCTGAAAGTACCTTCCCAGATCAGGGAGATTCTCAACTACTAATGGCGGTTTGTTCTTCGGAACAGGCCGCCGTTCTTCTAATATGATTATTCAATAGCCCGACGATTTGGCTTTCCGAACTGGCGGGTCACCGGGAAGATATGATTTTGAGCATTTAAAAACTAGAAGTTTGATATGGAAAAATTGACGAATGCCCCAAAATAAAGCATAGTATCATCGTTCGTCAAGCTCTTCACAACTCAACAAAAATTGGCGCTTAGGCCGGGAGGATTGTATGCGATTGCTTGTGAAGCGCCTCGACCAGGCGCTAAAGCTTTGGGAAGAAATGTGCTTCTTTGGGTATTTTCAAGCTCGTCTGGAGCATCAACTCACCGAGAAGGAGTTCAAAAACAAAACGCCCCTCGAAGGCAGTATCATGCACTGGAACGAACTACGGGGAGACCTTCTGAACGACGTCCCACAAAGGGAGATCATGGACAAGTACGTTACCCAGTGCCCCTTCCGTGGTTTTATCGGGTTGCTTCCTACGGGATTGCACCAGTGGACGAAGCATTCTCGCAGGGTGTTCCACTTGAGCGAGGAATTGCTCACTCTTCTTTCCCTTACATCACTCGATGGTCTTAACTGGAAAAATGTTCCGTGGCCATTTTCGAGTTTCCTCGTGACACTTGAAATGCCGCTCATCGGGAAGACCGGGGTTCCCTATGACGCCATTCTGGTGCATCGTTGGAACTTAGGAGAAGGGGAAGCTCTGATAATTACTCTCTTCTCGTCTGAACTCGAGCGGTACCACACTATTACCTCCATGGATCGCGATCGTTTGAGGAGGTTGTATCGGATCGGGAGATATGAAAAGGTAATTACCCAGCTAATCGCAAAGTCCAAGCAGTACGATGCGATGGACATGAAGCTCATTGGCATGGCACTGCCACCGGGGTTCGATGATCGTCCCGTCGAGGAGTCATGCGTTGACCACTTCCAACGAGCCGGGCTGGAAAGTCTTTTGAAGGAAGGGGTTGGCGTTGATGTTTCGGTTTCCGATGCGGCGTGCCGAATCGCAGTGGGGCTTTGCTTATATCTCACCACGCTTCCCAATAACGGGGGAGAACACTGTTCCCCATGGGAAAGAGCCGTTCCTCAATCCGAGAAAAAGCGTGACCCTCACGCGATTTCCAACGAAGCACTCGTATGTACCGTCACCAGCATCTATAAGTTTTCCGCGGAAGAGCGGGAAACAGTTGAAGCGTTGCGTGGTTGTGCACATGCCGAAATGTGCGCGCATTTCCGGCGCGGACATTGGCGAAGGCCTCCGGGGAAGGGCAATGATCCCGAAGCGTCGAAAACCGTATGGGTGCGGCCAACGCTCGTCCGTAAGAATCGTCTAAAGCCTGGAGAGGTTCCTGGCGGTGCTCTTGTACTCGGTTAGTAGAATCGTTACGCGCATGGAGATCGGAAGATTTCCATGCGCATTTTCTTATTTTAGATTACATAAACCCCACTAAGTTTGAATCTGGTAGCCCCACGGGGAATCGAACCCCGATTTACGCCGTGAAAGGGCGCTGTCCTAACCATTAGACGATGAGGCCAAACTGCTGCGCTGGTCGTGGTGATTATATAATAAACCGCGGTATTTTCAAAGGAAGGGGCGGAGCTCAGGCGACTAACTCAAAGTGATCTCTTTCAAAACCGTTGTGTCCTCACGGCAGGTTTCAGAAGAGATCACTTTGAGTTGAGATTCGTTGTTTTTGGTGTTAGGCTAAAGACATATCAATATTCCGCTTAGTGCGGTCTTTTTATTGCCACTATTTCCACGCCATATGACTGTAAAACGCTTTTTCGAGATAGTGCCGGGTGCGCTCGCATGGCTGACCTTCATCGCAATGGCGCTCTTTTCGTGGCTGCTTCCCGTCTGGGTCTCCATTTTCATAATACTGTTCGACACGTACTGGCTGATGAAGACCATCTATTTGGCGTTCCATCTCCGTGCGACGTTCTCCGAGATGCAGCATGTGATGAAGATCGATTGGCTGGCAAAAGTGAAGGAGCTTGGCTTGGCGCGCAAAACGAACGACCTTGAGGAGGCCGCGCGGGTGCGTTCGTGGTCGGATATCTACCACCTCGTGGTCCTGCCGATGTACAACGAGCCGTACGAGGTGGTCCGTGAAAGCTTTGAGAGTCTGGCGAAGGTCAACTATCCGAAAGAGAAACTGATCATCGTGCTGGCGCTTGAGGAGGCCGGTGGTGATGCGGCGAAGCGGACAGGGGAGCGGATCGAGCAGGAATATGGTGCGATGTTCGCGCGGTTTTTGGTGACGATACATCCGAAGGGACTGCCAGGTGAGGTCCCGGGCAAGGGATCGAACGAATCGTGGGCGGGATGGCGGGCGAAAGAGAAGATCGTCGACCCGATGGGCATTCCTTATAAAGACCTTCTCGTTTCGGTGTTCGATGTGGATACGCAGGTCTATCCGGAATATTTCGGCCGGCTCACCTATGTTTTCCTGAAGGCCGAACATCCGCAGCGTTCGATCTATCAGCCGATCCCGCTCTTTGTGAACAATATTTATGAGGCGCCGGCGATCGCGCGTGTGGTGGCGTTCTCGACGACGTTCTGGCAGATGATGCAACAGTCGCGTCCCGAGCGGTTGACGTCGTTCTCGTCGCAATCGATCCCGTTCCAAACATTGCTCGACATCGGATTTTGGCAGCGCGACATCGTCTCCGAAGACTCGCGCGTTTTTTGGCAGGGCTATCTTGCGTATCACGGTGATTTCCGCGTCGAGCCGCTCTTCTATCCCGTCTCGATGGACGCGAACGTCGCCCCGACCTTCTGGGGCACGATGAAGAACATCTATAAACAGCAGCGTCGCTGGGCGTGGGGATCCGAGAATATCTCGTACATGATGGACGGGTTCTCGCGCGATCCTCAGATCCCGGAGGCCAAGAAACGCTATTGGTCGTTCATCGCCATCGAGGGTTTCCACTCGTGGGCCACGAATTCGCTGATGATCTTCGCGCTCGGATGGCTGCCGCTCATGCTCGGCGGGCGGCATTTCGGCGAATCGCTCCTGTCGTACAGTCTGCCGCGCATCACGCGGTGGATTATCTCGCTCTCGATGGTCGGTATCGCAAGCTCCGCGATCTTAAGCATCATCTTGCTGCCGAAAAAGCCGGGCGGGTTCACCGTCTCCGATTACTTTTTATATTTCCTGCAGTGGATATTCATGCCGGTCACGCTTATTATTTTCGGCGCGTTCCCTGCGGTCGAGGCGGAAACACGTTTGATGTTCGGCGGGAAATATCGGCTGGGTTTTTGGGTGACGCCGAAGGGGCGAAAAGAGAAGATTATCACTCCTGATGTATCTTCTGCCTGAAGAACGCCAATCGCTTGCGCAGTAAAGGAAAAGATTTCAAGCTCGCGTCGGCGGTCAAGATCTGTATCGCCGCCTCGCGCGAGTGTTTGACGAGCTCCGGATCACGCAAGGCCTCCATCGCGACATCGGGCAATCCGGTCTGCACCTGGCCGAAGAATTGTCCCGGGCCGCGGAGCGCGAGATCTTTTTCCGCGAGCTCGAAACCGTTCTTCGCTTCGAGGATCGCTTTTAGCCGCGCATTCGCAGCGGCCGCGGCGCTGTCGGTCATCAAAAAACAGTACGATTGGTACTCACCGCGACCGACGCGGCCGCGGAATTGGTAGAGCTGCGCGAGGCCGAACCGCTCGGCGCCCTCGATCATCATGATGGACGCGTTCGGCACGTCAACGCCGACCTCGACGACCGACGTGGCGACCATGATGTCGAACTCGCGCGCTTTGAACTGCTTCATGGCATCCTCTTTCTCCTTCGCCTTCATCTGGCCGTGGAGCATCGCCACGCGCAGGTCGGGGAATATTTTTTTCGAGAGCCTTTCGAACTCCTCCTTCACCGATTTCAGCTCGAGTAGTTTCATCTGCCGGTGGTCGCCTTTGTTTGCAGCCACTGCGGCATCCGCCTTGTCTTCCTCGTCCGGCACGTCGATGCGCGGGCAGATGACGAACACCTGTCGGCCGTTGTTCACTTCGCTTCGGATGAAGTCGTAGGTTGCGGATCGCTTGAGCGGCGGGACGATGCTCGTCTGGATATCTTTGCGTCCTGCCGGCAATTCGGTGATCAGCGAAAGATCGAGGTCGCCAAAAATGGAAAGCATGAGCGTGCGGGGGATCGGCGTCGCGGACATGCTGAGGAAATGCGGCATCGGCACACCCGGCTCTTTTTGGGCGACGAGCTCCGCGCGTTGCCGCACGCCGAATCGGTGCTGTTCGTCTATTATCACGAGGCCGAGCTTCGCGAAGTTCACGGTCTTCTGAATGAGCGCGTGCGTACCGAATACGATCGCCACCTCGCCCGCGGAAACCTTTTTCGCGAACTCCGCTTTCGGGATGCGTTGCTCGAGCTCCGGTCCGTAGAAAATGATGGCCGCGCCGGAGGTGAGCAGGCCAAGTACCGGCGCCGTCGGACCTTCCATCGAAATGCGCGAGAACAGCTTCTTCATCGTCTCAAAATGTTGCCGCGCGAGGATCTCCGTCGGTGCCATGAACGCGCTTTGGTAATCGTTCTCGGCAGTAATGAGCGTCGCGATCGCCGCGACCACGGTCTTCCCGGAGCCGACGTCGCCTTGGAGCAGACGGTTCATCGGGTGTGGTTTTTCGATATCCTGGATGATCTCCCAGAGCGATTTCTTTTGGGAAGGCGTGAGCTCGAACGGCAGCTCGCCGAGCAGCCGCTTTATCCGTTCGATATCGACGATCATCGCGTGCGCCTGTTCCGCCGCCGCGGTTAATTTTTGTTTAATGTTCAAAACTTGCAGCAGGAAAAGATCCTCAAAGGAAAAACGCTGCCGCGCCGCGGTGGCATTCTCAATCTTTTTGGGGAAGTGGATCGCTTTGATCGCGTCGTTCACCTCCGGCAGATGGAATTCTTTGAGTATCTCCGGTGGGATCCATTCTTTGAGTATTGGCTGTCGTTTGAAAAGTTGCTGGATGACGAAGCGGATACCGCGCGAGGTGAGTCCGTGGGTTTCGGGATAGACGGGAACCAGCCGCGCGGTGTGGTTCATCTCTTGCGTCGCAGCACCCGCACCGGCGCCGTGGATGCGGATCAACTCATACGTCGGGCTGCTCAGGTAAATTTCGCCTTCATCGGAGACCGACGCTTTGCCGGCAAAGTTCGCCTCGCGTCCGGTTTTGAGCGAGTTCGCGACGTATGGCTGGTTGAACCACACCGCGCGGATGGAACCGGATTCGTCCGCGATCGTCGCTTCGACGATGCTCATATTCTTGTGCCAGCTGTGCCGCGCACGGATCTCTTCAACGACGCCGTGGATCGTCGCTTGTTGGCCGGGCTCGAGATCGGCAATGGAATACACTTTCGAGAAGTCTTCGTAGCGGGTGGGAAAGTGCCACAACAGATCGCCGACCGTTTTGATACCCATTCTTTCGAGGCGTCGCAATGACGGTGAGCGGGCCCCAATGACTTCGAATAGCGGCGTTTCCAGTGCTATTTGCAGCATTTTATTGCCCATAGTATAGCACAAAACAGCCCCCGTGTGCAGTATGCATTTTCAAACCTGCTGCGAAGACGCAACGGTTTGAAAATGCATACTGCACACGGGGGCTGTTTTGTTTCTCTCTAAAAAAATAGCGGCGCCTCTCCCGAAAGAGAAGCGCCGGCTTGGCGAATGGATGATTCCGAGTTTATACGAGCTCGGCCTCGGGATTTGGATCCGGCGCCGGATCGACGATCTCGACTTCGACTTGCAGAGCAAGCAGATAGTCGCGGATCTCGCCGAATATGCTCTCGAACGCGACGCCCCCTTGGAAATTGGCAATGCGCAAGGCGAGTTTTTCGATCTCCGCCCGCGACAGTTTTTCCAGTTCTTTTTTCAGCTCGGCCCGTGCCTCCGAACGGCTGATCTTGTGGGGCTCTCCCGTCAGAAAGAACAACGCCAAATGTGGACAATCTTCGGCCGTCCACTTGTGCGGAAACTCGCTTTGCTTTGCTGTTTTCATCTGCTCCTCTCCTCCTGATGCTGCGTTTATATAATAACACAAAAATGATTTAAAGCAAGTGAAGCGTTTTCTGCCGGGTTGTTTTTAAAATGCACGAAGTGGGGTATAATGGATTTATGAATGAAAATCCTCCCAGAGAGACCGGTTCTGAACTTTCGGACCGAAAAGAAGCCGCCAAGACGGAGATAGCTTATATTCTTCAGGAGACCCGCAGGCAATCGGCCAATGGCAGTGAGCCGGACGAGATCATGGCGATAGCGGCACGATTGGAGAGGGACGAACTTTCTCCGGAGGATGCCGTCGGCAAGGCACAGGCGGTGTTCGACAGGAAGAACGAAACGTTTTAGGAGTCTTCAAGCGGCGCTCACGCCTCTATTTTCAAAAATATCTTTTTGCCGATTTTTAATGTCATGCCGCCGGTGATCTCCGTGCTCGGGTCGGTGATCTTTTGATCGCGCTCGAGATCTTTTATCGCACCATCCTCGAAAAGCCGTCGCGCCTGGGTCTTCGACTCCGCAATGTGCTGTGCGACCAAGACATCGATAAGCTTTACGCCGGTCTTTGCATGCGCCACCGGCATGTCCTCCGGTATCTTTTTTTCACTGAAGACGTTCTCCCAGTTCGCCTGAGCCGCATCGGCGGCACGCGCGCCGTGGTACATGGTCACGATTTCGCGCGCAAGCTCAAGTTTGAGGTTCTTCGGGTTTTCGCCGCCCGCCAGCCGATGTTCTTTCGTCTTGATGTCGGCCATTGATAGCCGCGTGCAGTCGATGAAGGTCTGGATGATGCCGGGATCGGGGAGCGCCATTGTTTTCCCGAACATATTCTCCGGACTTTCGTTCAGGCCGATACCGGTGCCGAGGCTTTTGCTCATCATTTTTTCGCCGGTCACGGGGTTCACTAAAAGCGTCGTGGTAAGGACGAATTTTTCGCGATCGAGGTAGCGGCGCACGAGCGTCCGGCCGGCGAGCATATTGAAAGTTTGGTCGGTGCCGCCGATCTCAAGATCGACCTTCATCGCGACGGAATCATAGCCCTGCAGGAGGGGATACAAGAATTCGTGTACGTAGAGCGGTTTATTCTCGCGGACGCGTTTTTCGAACATGTCGCGTTCGAGCATCTGCTGGACGGTGAAGTTCGAGGCGAGCTCGGCGATCTTCTCAAAACTTAATTTGGAGAGCCACGTGCGGTTGAATTTGAACTCGATCGGATTTTTTTTATCCTTGAAATCGAGAATCTTCCCGATCTGCGTCTTGAACGTCGCCAGATTTTTGAGCACCTGCTTTCGCGTGAGCCCGCCGCGCGTGGTGGTCTTGTCGCTCGGATCGCCGATCATCGCAGTGAAGTCGCCGACCAAGACAATGACCCTGTGCCCGAGCTGGTGCAGCCGTTCGAGCAGCAGGTAATTCGTTGAGTGACCAAGGTGGACGTAATCCGCCGTCGGATCGATGCCCATATAGACCGTGATCTTTTTTCCGGAGAGCAACAGTTCGCGGAGCGCTTCGCGGTTCGGGTAGATCGTGTCCACGGAGCGGCTCAGGAGCTCGTCGATCTTTTCTTTATCGGTGCTGATTCCCTTCATTACCATCATGATAATTGATAAATCCCCCCGGCACAATGCAGGTGTCGGGGGGACGGATGTGGTCATCAAGATCGGGTGCGTCCATCTACCGCACGGGAAGATAGTGCAGCGGATGTTTCGCGAGGACGATCTGATAAAGGTCGAGGCGTCCGGCTCTGAAGGCGCCGGCGCACGACGAGAGGTAGTAGTCCCACATTCTTGCAAAGCGCCCGTCCAGTTTGTCGCCGTACCGTTCCTGGAGTTCGGGCCACGCCTTGCGGAAGTTGGCGCGCCAGGCGATCAGGGTCCTGTCGTAGTGTCGGGAGCCGAAGGCGTGCCAGTCAAGGATGTGAAAGCTTTTGTTGATGCTTCTCCGGAGGCTGCGAGCGCCGGGGATCATTCCTTGCGGGAAGACGTATTTTCGGATGAACGGATCGGAGTGCTCGCCGCCGTTTTCTTTCCCGATGGTGTGAAGAAGAAATCGTCCGTACGGGTCCATACATCGGTTGACGCAGGCAAAATAATCCCCGTAGTTCTTCGGCTCAACGTGTTCGAACATGCCGAGCGACACGATGGCGTCGAAACGTCCCGTGGTCTCCCGGTAATCCTGAAGGCATATCGTTACCGGGAGTCCGGCGCATCGGTCTTGCGCCATGATCGCCTGTTCCTTGGAGACCGTGACGCCGACGACGGAAACGTTATATTTCTCGGCGGCGAACTTGGCAAAACTGCCCCATCCGCATCCGATGTCGAGTACGCGTTCGCCGCCGAGAAGGTGGAGTTTCCGGCAGACCAGATCCAGCTTTTCCCGCTGCGCCTCTTCAAGCGAAAGAGCGGGTTTTTTCCAGTAGGCACACGTGTAGGTCATGGTCGGGTCGAGCATTCTTTCGAAAAAATCGTTGCCGAGATCATAGTGCGCCGTGCCGATCTCGAACGCCTGTTCTTTGGTGATGGCCGGCCTGAACAGGTCGCGGAGATAATGTCGCAGGGCGAACGGGTTGAGCAGTCCTACGAGATCGAGCCGATGTTCGAGCACGCGGAAAAAGAACTCATCAAGTTCGGCGCAATCCCAGCGCTGATCCATATAGGCCTCGGCGAGGCCCAATGATCCGCGCCGCATGATGTCGGCCAGTACATGGTTGTCATTTACGCGCATGCTATGGGGCTGCACGCCGTTTACGCTGACGCCTGCGAAAGCAAGCAGTTTTTTTGCGACCGTTTCAAGCATTGCAGCTCCTTTGTGGTGCAAAGATGGTGTTACAACGTTCTAACCAAATTATACAACCGCCGCACCGATTCTTATCTGATCTTATTTTATCGCCACGATGCGGTAGGCTCGCGTGCCATTCGCGGTTTCGATGCTCACGAGATCGCCGATGGCATGGCCCATTAGCGCCGCGCCGAGCGGTGACTGGTGCGAGATGCGTCCGGCACCGGGATTGGTTTCGTAAGGGCCGAGTATCTGGAACGCGGTCTGTTTTTTTGAGTCTTCCGATTCCAGGACCACCGTGCATCCCAATTGGACCGTGCCGGACGTGTTCGGTCCGGTGGGAATGATGGTGATGCGTTTAAGCTGGTCTTCCAAACTGAATATCTGTCGATGCGTACGGCTAAGCAGTCCCTTTGCTTCTTTATATTCAGCACTGTCTGAGCGGTCACCATATGCGGCAGTGCGCGCGGTTTCTTCAGCGAGCGCCGGCAGGGAGGCCTTCAACCGTACGAGCCGTTCCTGCATGCGTTCATGCGCGGCCGGCGTAAGGGGGATCGGACTGTCGTCCACTTTTTGAGATCTGGTATAGCGCCGGCGCGGTGGAGTGACCATTTTTATTGTTACAAAAGGATTTTACCATTATACTGGCTGGGAAATGAAGTTCATTCCCGTAAAAACGCGTCCCATGCTTCCGCCGCGCGACGACATCTATCCGGTGCTCGATGCGTCTTTGCCGCGCTTGCGGGAAGGGGATGTGCTGTTCATCACTTCGAAGATCGTTGCCATCCATCAGGGTCGGTGTGTGAAGATCGGCGCAGGAGCGAAAAAAGAGGATCTGATAAAAAAGGAGGCCGAGCGATACGCGTTAAGCCATTTGCGCTCATGGAAGGACCTCTATCTTACCATCAAGGAGAGCACGCTCATCGCGAACGCCGGCATCGACGAGAGCAACGCCTGCGGATACTACATTCTCTGGCCGCGGCGTGCGTCGCAGTCCGCGAGGGAGATCAAGCAGTATCTGCAAAAAAAGTTCGGCATCAAAAAACTGGCGGTCGTCATCACCGACAGCCATATCGTTCCGTTGCGTCAGGGTACGCTCGGTATCTCGATCGGATTTTCCGGCATGGAGCCGCTCTATGACTATCGCGGGACGCCGGATATTTTCGGCCGGCTGTTACAGCACACCACAAAGAACATTGTTGACGCGCTCACGGCGATGGCGGTTTTGCTGATGGGCGAGGGGGATGAGCGTACGCCGGTACTTGTTCTGCGCGATGCTAAGTTCATCGTTTTCACCGACAAGGATACCCACCGGAAATCGGTGGTCGCGCCGCGCAACGATCTTTATGCGCCTCTATGGAGGTCGTTCAAAAAGAAGAAGCGCTAACCGAGCTTGTTCGTGTTATTCACCTCCGATGCCCTCCAAAATCTCCAACATGGCATCGATCTTTTCATTCATGGCCGCGATCTGCCGCGTGAGGTCGGCGATGCTTTTCCCTCCACCGCTTTCACCGTTGTTAGAGGAGAAACCTTTACTATTCGTCGTGCCGTGCCGGGGGGTGTCAAAACAATCTTTGCAATATACGGGTTTCTTGCCGTTCGGACGAAAAGGAACCTGACAGGCCTTACCACATGCACTGCACACGGCATCGAATTTTTGCACTACCTCCTGCCTGCGTTCATCTCCGAACCGTGGGCGTGCTGATGCGCTAAAGCCGCGGCGATTGGGTGGGCGGTTGCCACCGGGTTTTCTGGATTTAAAGTTGTTCATTACCCGAAGCGTAGCCTTTTCCGCGCGTAAAAGCAACAATATGCACCGTTTGGCGGAAAAACAGGACCGTATTCGTGGCATGTTCTCTTTACAATTTTGCGCTTGGTGATATAATTTGGATATGAATTTCGAAGCGCCAGAATTGGAAAAAGGAGCCGGAGAGCCGTCGCCAGCCGCTCAGAAGGCCGAGGGAACGCCTACCAAGCAGGATATTCACGATTTCCTCGCTGAGTTCGCCGCTCCCAAGAAGGAGGTAGATGAAAGTCCTTTAATGAAGGATGCGTTGTTGGATCGCGACGAGAGGATAAACCATCCGGAGCTTTGGAAAAAAGAGTTGGAAAAATCGAAAGAAAAGGCCCGTACCTTAACGCAATCCATCCCTGCCATCGAAGCTCTTTTCAAAGACTCTTCCGACGTGATGTTGTCCATAAAGGTGCGCAATGACGGAAGGACGCTTGAGGCCTCGGTGCTTCACGGCGAAGTGGGACATAATGCCTTCGATGCATTGCAAAAATTTCTCGATGATTGTGATGAAGTAAGGATCGCAAGCAGGTTCTACGGCGCCGATATCGGCTGTGTCCGCTTCGCCGGTCTATTTTCCGGAGCGAGCGTTTATCGTACCTCCCCGAAAAAACTTTTTGATCTGCTTAAGGACGCCTTGGCGAGTGCCGAGGAGATCGGATAAATTCGAGCGGTGCTGCGGGGCTTGGAATCGAACCAAGATATACGGCTTCAAAGGCCGCTGTCCTACCTTTAGACGACCCCGCAATGGTGGCGTAACAAACGTCGACGACTTCTTGTATAATGTATTATATAACCTCGGATAACTCAATCCGGCATAAACCACATTAAAATTTTATGAAATACGAATTGCCAAAACTTCCCTATGCGTACGATGCGCTTGAGCCGTATATCGATGCGAGAACGATGGAGTTGCATTATTCAAAACATCATCAGACGTATGTGAATAAATTGAACGAGGCGCTTGATAAGCACCCCGGAATCGCCGGTAAGCCGCTCGACGAACTGCTCGGCAATTTGGATGCCGTGCCGGAAGGTATCCGCACCGCGGTGCGCAACCACGGCGGCGGTCATGCAAACCACTCGTTCTTTTGGACGGTCATGGGTCCGGTGGCCACGAATGGTGGTACCCGGCCAGCCGGTGCGATCGGTGCACGGATCGATGGCGTATTCGGGAGCTTTGATGCATTCAAGGAGGAATTCACAAAAGCGGCCGGGGCGGTCTTTGGCTCCGGGTGGGCGTGGTTGGTAGTGGATGAACAAGGGAAGCTTGTGATCACTTCAACATCAAATCAGGATAGCCCGATCACGAAAAAACAAAAACCATTGCTCGCGCTTGATGTGTGGGAGCATGCCTACTATCTGAAGTACCAGAATCGCAGACCAGATTACATTGACGCGTGGTGGAACGTGGTGAACTGGCAGGCGGTGGATAAAAATTTTAAGTAAATATTTGCTATACTTACAGGGTAATGAAAACCTCCGGCGAACAGCGCGAAAAGAGGGACGTTTTTGACGTAGGACCGAATGTCAAAAAATCCTCTTCTCGCCGCCATTTTTTTAAATACCCTTTTTATGTTTATGGACGCAATGTTCTTAATTTAAAGCCGAAGTTTCGCATCCGGCACCCATGGGCGTGGGCCTTGGGTTTCGTCGCAATAATAATCATTTCGTTTTTGGGCATTCGCCAACTATCCACAAAGGCGGATGTCCATGATTTTTCTCCGACGACCTGTCTGGGTAATTGGCAGAACGTTGCGAACGCCGAAGGACGTCCACAGACCATGGGCGACCCGAGCGCTTCTTTTTCCGCCGCGAATTCCGCGATATATGCCACCGGCACGGAGATCTATTGCGGGGGATTTTTGCCTCCTTCTTTCGCAACGTCGGGACAGATCACGAATGTCGGGCTTACGCTGGTATGGCAGATAGGGGATGCTCCAACATCAAGCGCCGCCACATCGGGGTCAATGGCACCTACGACGTCCACAGGATCATCGGCACCGGCGATCTCATCCGACGATTCTCTTTCAAACGGAACTGATTCCACTTCGAGCGATGATAGTGCAACCGTGGTGGGATCATCCACCACCGATGAGCTTTCAGCCGTCACATCAACGTCGGCTTCGGCGCCGGTTCCTGATACTTCGTCGTCTTCCGCTTCCGACACCGACGAAGCGCAGGCTTCCACTTCTGATGTCGTTTCAGCTTCAACTCCCGTTTCTGCCCCCGCCCCCGCGCCGGCGCCTACTCCCGCTCCAGCTCCAACCCCAACCCCTGCCCCAACTCCGGCCCCGGATTCGACGACGGATTCTTCCAGCACGTCGTTCATCCGTCAGCTCATTCCGTTCGCTTTTGCCGATGATGCGAGTTCGGGAATAGTTTCGGTTGCGGACACGACGACCGCCGCGACGGCGAGCGATACGGTCGCGACGACCACTTCGGTCTCTGCGCCCACGCCGGTTCCCGACGAGAATTTTTTGGATGTGAGTTACAGCACCGATGGGCAGACTTGGATCAGCGTCGGCGAGGTCAATATGAGCAACTGGCAGCAGTTCACGGTTACCCTGCCGATAGCCGATTGGGCCGATCTGCAAAATCTCCAGATTCGCGTCGAGGGGATACCGACGACACAGGATCCGATTCCGCCGGTCTATCTCGACGGGATGTTCGTGGAGGTGCATTACGACGCCGCATTGTCGATCAGCTCATCGGCGGATATGGCGAGTTCAACGGACGAAGCGACTTCCTCTGCCACCCCTTCTTCGAGCCGGATGACGTTAGTGGATCCCGGTGCCCAACAGGCCTGTGATATCCAACCGTTTTCGCAAGCATTGCCTCTCGGCGGGACGGCGGCGTTCACCGTGAACCTTCATCCCTCTATTAATGGAGTATCCTATGATTTGCTTCTTGGACATCTTCCCTTGGGAGTGTCCGCCGAATTTGGCAGTCCGAGTGGTCCGATCGCGGCGACCTCATCCCTGACGTTCCAGGCAGAGAGTACTACCATACCTGGTTCAATAAATATCGCGGTGATCTATCAGGAGCACGAGGAGGACGGTACGGTGCTTTCGAACTTCTGCCAATTGAACATCGATGTCAAATAAAGGAGTGACGGCCCCTCGGTTCTTAAAAATATCCATATTCTTTATAGTGCTGTTCGGCACTTTTTCTTTGTGGATGAATATGGCCAAAGCGTACAGCTGTTCGTCGATCGCTACCGGGCTTTACAGCGCATCAAGCAGCTGGTCGGGTTGCAATAGCACCACTCCGCAAACCACTGATACCATAACGATCAATAACGGGAACACGATCACGATGTCCTCGACGGCGACCGTGGCGGGGGTGACCATCAATAGCGGAGGAATCCTTACCACGAGCGCTTCTTATTCGCTTACCGATACCGGCAACTATATTAATAACGGGACGAACAGCGGCACCGGCGGCGTGACGGTTTCCGGCGCAACCTCCACCATCGGCGGAACAGGAGTCACGACCAATACCGGTATTTTTACCATCAGCGGCGCAACATCGCCTTCTTTTTCATCCACAAGCACACTTACTATATCCGGGAATCTGACCATGAGCGGTCCGGTCACTATCTCTTCCGGCGCGGCGATCACGGAACTCGGGACCACCGCCATCAGCGGAGCAGTGACCATCACCAATAACGGCACATTCACCGCCAGTAGTACGGCTGGCATCACTGGTTCCACTTCCACCTCCGCGTGGACACAGGGCACCAATGCCACGCTTAATTTTTACGGTGGCACGACAAGTTTGCTTGCGACGGGTGTTTTGAATGCAACCGCTACCGGGAATACCGTCAACTATGGTGAAGCAGCCGCCCAGACGTGCAAGGTCACCCAATATTATAATTTGACCCTTAGCGGCACTTCGGCCAAGACCTGTAATCTGACGTCAAATGTATTGGGAAATGTGGTTGTGGGTGGTACTGCCACATGGACGCAGGCAGCGGCGGCGACGATAAACGGAACATTGACCGTTTCCGGCGGAACCATCACGACCGCTGCATACGCTTTCACTGTCACCGGCACGACCACTATATCCAATGGTTCGCTTATTCTGAACACGAGCGCCGGCGCAAAAACTCTTACCGGCATGGTCACCCTCTCCGGTGGTACGCTTTCCGGTTCGGCAACGTCCACCGTCTTCGGCGCCGGCATCACTAATAATGGCGGTACAGTGACCATCACCGGCTCAAGCACGTTTGCGACCGCCGGTGCGACACTTTCCGGTTCAAGCGCGATCGCGATCGCCAACGTCACCGTGACCAGCCCCGGCACATTGGCAAATAGTGGCACGCTTACTATTAGCGGTACCCTAAGCGGTACCGGCACCGTGACGAACAGTGGAACGGTCACGGTCGTCACCGTGACATTGACCTCGCCGGGAGCGGTGACCAATAACAGCACGGTCACGATATCGGGAGTCTTGAGCGGCACCGGCTCGTGGACGCAGGGGACCGGCT
>CAYQFA010000008.1:0-26398 GCA_964416665.1 uncultured Candidatus Saccharibacteria bacterium | reverse complement strand
GTCGATCAGCCCTTCCGTCGGCGCGAGCGTTTTGGATAACGCCATCATTGCGATCATCCTCGTACTTGTCGGTATCTCACTTTATATAGCGTTCGCATTCCGCAAGGCGTCGCGTCCGATCAGTTCATGGAAATACGGCTGGATCACTCTCCTCACACTTTTCCACGACGTTTCGATTCCGGCAGGTATGCTTGCGATACTCGGCCATTTCAGCCACGTGCAGATCGATAGCGACTTTATCGTCGCCCTGCTCGTCGTCATGGGTTTTTCGGTGCATGATACCATCGTGGTTTTCGACCGTATCCGCGAGAATCTTTTGAACCAGCGCGGCAAGGTGCCGTTTTCCACGATCATCAATGACAGCGTGAACCAGACGCTTGCGCGCTCCATAAACACCTCACTGACCCTCATTTTGGTGTTGCTCGCGCTCTATTTTGTGGGCCCTGCGGACCTCCAATACTTCGTGCTCACCCTGCTCGTCGGGGTCACGACGGGAATCTACTCCTCGATATTCATCGCGAGTCCGGCGCTTGTTGTGGTGAGTCCGAAGGAGGAACGTTAGGTTTTATTGCGACACGATTTGACAGGGGCTTGCAAAAGAGGTTATTATAGGGTATACTATCTGGGAAATAAAACATTACCGATATGGCATCAATACTGAAGCTTATTAATACCGCACTTGCCAGCCTTAACCCTCGTCAAAAAGAGGTCGTTACGGCCCGTTTTGGTTTGGCTGGTGGGAACGGCGAGACCCTCGCTGCCATTGGCGAGCGCATGCACATCACGCGTGAGCGCGTTCGGCAGATCGAGAACGGCGCAGTGACCCTCATCAAGGCGAACATTCAAAAGAGCCAGGAAATGGCGGCGTTGATAGAGAAGATCAAAAAGTTCATCACTGCAAAAGGCGGGGTATCCAAGAAGTCCGATGTCGTGCGTTATGCTGCGACGCTAGCGCCTGGAATAAAGGAAAATCACGTCGATTTTCTCGCGGAAGCATCGGGCGCTTTCAACCTTTATCGCGAAGATGATGCCTTTGAATCGTTCTATTACGTCACCGACAAGGACCTTAAGAATGCACGATCTTTCGTCGAAGGGTGGATCGGTTTTTTGAAGAATCACAAAGAGAAGGTGTTCGCGGAATCGTATCAGATCCAACTCGCGGGTTTTCTTAAAATGAAATCACTGCAGGCTGACCGCGCGGAAAATTATCTTGGCCTTTCGAAATCCATCCGTAAGAATCCCTATGGCGATGTCGGATTGTGCGATTGGCCGGAGATCAGTCCGAGCACGGTACGCGACAAGATCTATTTGGTCCTCAAAAAGAACAACGCACCGCTCCACTTCGAAGATATCGCGAAACATATCAACAGCGCGCGTTTTGATAGCGAAGAGGCGCTTGCGCCGACCGTGCATAACGAGCTCATCAAGGACAGTCGTTTCGTGCTTGTCGGAAGGGGATTGTACGGCTTGCAGGAGTGTGGCTATGAACCGGGAACCGCGCGTGAGGTCATCGCAACAGTCCTCAAGAAGCACGGTGCGCTTCCGGCGTCCGATGTCGTTGGCCACGTAAGCAAGCAGCGGTTTTTCAAACCGAACACCATTTTGATCAATCTCCAAAACAAGAATTTCTTCGAGCGTCTTCCCGACGGCAAATATAAAATTCGTGAATCCTAAAAAACAGGCACTATCTCCTTTTAGACCTTTAGCGTCCGCGCGATCCGGTCTAAAAAGAAATAGTGCCTGTTTTTTATTTCGCTAGGCAGGTCGTTTCTTTTTAAGTATAATGAACCCATATGGCGTTTTTTTATGAGGCGGTGCAAAGCGTAGGGGTTGTGCTTTATTATACGTGGTGGTTTTGGCTTGCTATCCTGTTGTGGCCATTCTTTGAAGGAACCTGGCTTTTTTGGAAGCGCGAGGATTACAAACATGATCTGACCTTCATGTTTTTTGAATTGCGCATGCCCCGGGCAATCGTAAAAAGCCCTGCGGCAATGGAACAGATCTTTGTCGCGATCCACGCCCTTCGGAACGCTCCCGGCGATTTCAGTGAATATTGGTTGGAAGGTGAGGTCACTCGCTGGTATTCGATCGAGATCGTGAGTATCGGCGGCGAGATACATTTTTATCTTCGCTGTCCCAGGATACAGGAGGAGCTTATCAAAGCTGACTTTTTTTCTTATTACCCCGATCTTGAGATAACGGAAGTCGATGATTATGTCGGGAAATACTTTCCCAAAAACACCGTCGAAATGTTCAAGAACGGTTACGATATGTGGGGAAGCGAGCTCGTTTACGTGAAGGACGATGTTTATCCCATTAAGAGTTACCTTGATTTCGAATCTCCCGAAGAGGAAAAGCAATACGATCCCATGTCCCTCTTACTTGAGGTTTTGGGAAGGGCGAAGCGGGAGGAGGTGGTGGGGATCCAGATCAATTTTTTCCCCATAGGGGACCATCTGCGCGAGCATAGCGAACATATCATTGAAAAACTTCGTTCAAAAAAGAAGCATGCGGAACCGAGCGCGAGCATGAAGATGGAGTTCCCCCATATCCTTCCCGTCTTTCCCGTAGAGGGCAAGGAGGGTCATGAAGAGAACGAGTTTGCCCGGGCGCTTTCCCGTACTCCGGGTGAGACCGACGTCCTGAAGGCGATCGAGGGCAATCTCGCGCTTCCCATGTTCGAGACGAATATCCGGTTTGTCTATTTTTCACCGAAGGAGATCTATACCGACACGTTCGCCCGCCGCGGTCTTGCCGGAGCGTTCAAGCAGTATGATTCGATGGACCTCAATTCTTTCAAGCGCAATGAAAAAATGTCGACAAGGGCGAGGGTCTGGAACTGGCCGCACGCCTTTCCGCACCTTCGCGCGAGGATGAGGAAAGACCGTTTGATCATGGCCTACACCCATCGCGAGATCGCGCCGACGACGGAGATGGGAAAGCTTATCATGTCGAAATTTTTCAATTGGGAACATTCCAAGGAAATGGTGATGAGCGCCAGATCGCTCGCTACGATCTTCCATCCGCCGACTCACATGACCCTTACCGCACCGCATATGCGCCGTGTCGAGAGCAGGAAGGCCGGTGCGCCGGCAGGCTTGCCGATCTACGGCGACGAAGGGGAAATAGAAAAATATCGCTAACATGCAATCTCTCGCCATACCGGAATACGTTTTCATTATTTACTATGTCGTCAGACTGTTGTTTATTGTTATTGACGTCCTGCTTTTGGTTGGATTTATTTATGCCCTGCTGAGGGCGTGGCATTATCATCCGAATTTCAAGGGTGGCGGCCACGGCGCAGGGGGAGAACATGGAAAGCGGGTTCCTACCATACGCGATATCGTCCTGCGGGAACGCTGGCATGCCATTGAAAGCAAGTTCGCGCTCGGTAGCGCCGAATCGTCGCGGCTTGCGATCATCGAGGCCGATGCGCTGGTTGATACGGCGCTCAAAGGGATGCAGATTCCGGGCGAACATCTTGCCGACCGGCTTTCAAATCTTGATCAGAGCGAAATCAAAAGTATGAACCGCATTTGGCGGGCGCACCGCTTACGAAACGATCTTGTGCACACGCCCGGGTTCGCGGTCTCACCGCCCGATGCCCAGCGAACGATGGATGACTACGAGGCGTTTCTTAAGGAAATGGAAGTGATAGATTAAGGGCAACTAAACCACGCATCATGCCAAAAGCAGGAAAGATACAGATAATAAAATATGCGCCGCCGCCGCCGGAACTGCCGATCTACGGACAGATCGATCCGGCGGAAGTTTCGTTCCTTGGCCGTACGAATTATGTCGCGGCGCTCGAGGAGAAGCGTTTTGTTTTTGGCATCAAGCGCGTTGACCGTCGGCGGCATTTGTACCTCATCGGCAAGAGCGGCGTTGGAAAATCCAAAGCGTTGGAATTATTGATCCGTCAGGACATCGCTTATGGGTATGGCCTGTGCCTTCTGGATCCGCACGGCGACGTGATCGATGCGATCATGGACTTTATCCCCGAAAATCGCATTGAGGACGTCGTCATTATCGATCCCACGGACATGGAACATCCGGCATCGTTCAATCCACTACAGAACATCGATCCGGCGTTCAAGCACCAACTTGCGCAGGGGTTGATCGAGGTCATGGAAAAGCAGTTTGGCGCGAACTGGACGCCGCGCCTTGAGCACGTGTTCCGCTTTACCGTGCTCGCGCTGCTCGACTATCCGCACGCCACGATGCGCGGCATGATCTCGATGCTCACCGACCGCAACTATCGCCAGAAGGTGGTCGAGTACATCGAGGACGACATGGTGAAGCGTTTTTGGGCGATCGAGTTCGCCGACTGGTCGGAGAAATTCGACACGGATGCCATCATCCCGCTCGTGAACAAGTTGGGGCAGTTCTTATCCGATCCGTTATTGCGCAATATTTTCGGGCAGAAAGAGAACAAGATCAATCTGGAGGAGCTGATGAACCAGAAAAAGCTCATTTTCATCAATTTGTCGAAGGGACGGCTTGGCGAGGAGAACGCGTCGTTTTTGGGAGCGATGTTCATTACGAAGATCAAACAGGCCGGCATGGCTCGCGCGTCAATGCCGGAAAAAGATCGCCATGATTTTTATCTTTACGTCGACGAGTTCCACAATCTTGTCACGGAAACGTTCGAGAATATTTTGTCCGAGGCGCGCAAATATGCGTTATGTTTGACGATCGCACACCAGTATATGGGGCAGCTCATTCCGCGCGTACAGATGGCGGTGCTCTGCAATGTGGGAAGCATCATCATTTTCCGCGTCGGCGGCGAGGACGCGGTGCATTTAGAACCGGAAATGGCACCGGTGTTTCACGTGAAGGACATGATCAATCTCGGCATGCAGGAGTTTTATATCAAAATGATGATCGACGGCGAAAGCTACGATCCGTTCTCCGCGGAGACGTTGAAGGTGTTGCCCGCGCCGCACGCGTCGTTCCGGGAGAGGATAATTGCCCGGTCGCGCGAGAAATATACCATCTCCGCCGATGCCGCCAAGCAACTTATTCAGGCGGAAGAGGCTACCATCTTGCGCAGTGCCCAGGAAAAAAGCATCATCACGGGCGGAAGATCGGGCGGAGGAGGCGGTGGGATTTCCACAGGCGGGGGATCGGCGAGTATTGACCAGACCCCCGAACCACTGATATAATAAAGTCATGGTATTGGTGCCAATTTGGGTCATTATAGCGGTCGTCATTGTCCTCGCGTACCTTGTGGTGCTTAGCGTTCATCTTCATAATCGCGTAAAAAGGCTCGAGCAGGTCGTCTGTCGGTTGGAGGGCGTGAGCGACAGCGAGCTTAAGCAACAGATCAAGGAAAAGATGCTTAAATATGACGACGGCGGAGAATAAAACCTGCGCGCAGTGCAAATCCTCGTTCCTCATTGAAGCCGAGGATTTTTTGTTTTACGAGCGGATAAAGGTGCCGCCGCCGACATGGTGTCCAAGGTGCCGGATGCAGCGGCGAATGATCTTTCGCAACGAGCGGTTGCTTTTTCGAAGGACGTGCGGATTATGTCATAAAGACATTATTACCATGTACCATCCTGCCGCCGACGTGGTGGTGTATTGCAATGAGTGTTGGTGGAGCGATAAATGGGATGCTGCTCAATACGGCATTGACTACGATTTCAGCGTCCCATTTTTCGATCAGTTCGCGCGCCTATTAAAAGAGGTCCCGCGTATGGCGCTCGAAGCATTTCAGAACGAGTATTCTCCTTATACCAATTACACGTGGCTCAGCAAGAACATTTATCTTTCTCCTTCCACGATGTATTCGGAGAATATTTCCTACTCGCACGGCATCACGCGTTGCCAGGACAGCGTCGATTGTACATATATCTACAATTCACAGCTTTGTTATGAGTGCTCGGATTGCCAAAACTGTTCGAGTTCGATCCATTTGACGGACTGTAAGGATTGTATCGACTCGGCGTTTTTGTACGACTGTCGGGGATGCACCGACTGTTTTATGGGTTCAGGATTGCGTAACAAATCGTTTGTGTTCAGGGGCGAGCAGCTCAAAAAGGATGAGTATAGGAACAGACTACGCGAGCTTGGTTTGGGAAATTATTCTATGTTCACCGCCTGTATCCGGGAATATGAGAAATTGAGACAACAGAGCATCCACCGCTTTGCAGATCTTTTTAACACGACGCATTCTACGGGAAATAATTTGATCGATGCCAAAAATGCCCGGCAATGTTTTACGGGAGAAAAATTGGAAAATGTGAGCTATGGTATACGGGCTTTCGAAATAAAGGACTCCGCTGATTTTTATGGAGTAGGGAACGGGGCGGAACTATTGTATGACG
The DNA here is from genome assembly GCA_964416665.1 of uncultured Candidatus Saccharibacteria bacterium. Classification (GTDB taxonomy): domain Bacteria; phylum Patescibacteriota; class Minisyncoccia; order UBA6257; family 2-01-FULL-56-20; genus JAKAGE01. Next base: position 20,069 of record CAYQFA010000008.1, on the reverse strand, counting down.
GCGTGAATGTCGGTTATAAAGACTCGCTCATCCGATTTTCCACCAATACCTTTGAGGAAATACGCGATGCAACATATTGCGATTATTGCAGGACTTCGCAGAATATATTCGGTTGCGTGGGGCTGCGGAAAAAACAGTACCATATTTTGAACAAAGCGTATGCGAAGGATGAGTATGAATCATTGGTTAAAAAGATCATCGCCCATATGGACGAAATGTCGTACGTCGATTCCTTGGGGCGGGTCTACGGCTTTGGGGAATTTTTTCCGCCGGAATTGAGCCCCTTCCCTTATAACGGATCGGTTGCGGATGAATATTATCCGATGGGCGAGCAGGAGATCGTGAAGAACGGATTTCCATGGCGAGCTCCGGAAACTCGGGACTATCGTTCCTCAAAAACGCCGTCAGACCTTCCGGACGATATACACGAGATTCCCGATTCCATTGTCCAAGAGACCATCGGGTGTCTTCATGCCGGATCATGCGGTGATCCATGTACCATAGCGTTCAAGATCCTGGAATCGGAACTGCAATTCTATCGGCGCATGAACGTTCCGCTCCCGCGGCTTTGTCCGAATTGCCGACATTATGGAAGGGCAAGATATCGGAACCCGCTCAACGTGCAATTATGGCGCCGCGCGTGCATGTGCGATCAGATGGGACATGAGCACTCCGCCGTGCCGTGCCATAACGAGTTCGAGACGCCTTATGCGCCGGGTCGTCCGGAAGTCGTCTACTGCGAGCAGTGCTATCAAAAAGAAATATCATAACTATGGACGCCGAAAATCGCACGTGTCAGAACTGTAAAACGTTATTCACCATCGAGCCGGATGATTTTGCGTTCTATGCAAAGATCGCCGTCCCGCCCCCGACCTTCTGCCCGGAGTGCCGCAAGCAGCGGCGGATGGTGTGGCGGAACGAAAGAACGTTCTACCGTGCCGTTTGCGCCGCGACCGGTAGGCATATTCTTACTATGTTTTCACCCGAGAGCAAGGTGATAATTTATGACCGCGATTATTGGTGGAGCGACCAATGGGATCAGCTTGTATCCGGCCGCGACTATGATTTTTCTAAGCCGTTCTTTACGCAATTTCAGGAGTTATTGCGTGCCGCACCATTGCCGAATCTTGCGAATACGAATGTGGTGCGTACGGAATATGGCAACCATAGTGCCGACTGTAAGGATTGTTACCTCATTTTTGCCTCTTTTATCAATGAAAATGTCTTTTATGCCGCCGGTGCCGTTGAAGACAAGGATTCCATGGATCTTTATAACACCTCAAAGGCTTCGCAGTGTTATGAAAATACGCTGTGCGATAGCATGAGTAAAGTATTTTTTGCGTATAACAGCGATTCATCCATCAATGCAAAATTTTTAAACGATTGCGTAAACGTGAACGATTCAATCGGTTGCGTGAATTTGCGCAGTAAATCGTATTGTATTTTCAATAAGCCCTATAGCAAAGAGGAGTATAAAAAAGAGATTGCCAAGTCGGAATATGATTTCGGTAGCTATAAAAAACTCACGGCATTCAAGGAACGGTATGAGGCGTTCTCGAAAAAATTCCCGCATCGCTTCGCCAGCATTTTACGATCGGTGAATTCGACGGGTGATATGATAATGGACGCGAAAAATTGCAAGGAATGCTTTGATGTCTATGGCAGCGTCGAAGATTCCAAATATGCCATTCATGTCGTCCGTCAAAGAAACGCTTATGATGGCTATGGGCTCGGCGGCAACGCAGACCTGATTTACGAAGGAGTTGATTCGGGTATCGAGGGCGCGCGTTATATCGCAACCGTCTGCGTCCATAAGTGCCATGATGTCCGTTATTCCTATTATTGTCAGTCTTCATCGCATCTGTTCGGGTGCGTCGGGCTTCGGAATAAGCAATATTGTATTTTCAATAAGCAATATTCCAGGGAGGAGTATGAAAAAATGGTGCTCCGGATCATCGAGCATATGAACGCTGTGCAATATCGCGATCAGCGCGGATGCGTCTATGGCTATGGAGAGTTTTTTCCGCAGGAAATCTCGCCATTCTCCTATAATGAGACAATTGCGCAGGAATATGGGCCCATTACAGAATCAGAAGCGCGAGCGGGAGGATTTATCTGGAAAACGCTCAAGGAAAAAGATTACACGATCACGCTTGATGCTAATGACATTTCTGATCACATCAAGGATACGGGAGATGACATCATCAACCAAACAATTGGATGTTTGCATAAAGGAAGGTGCGAACATCAATGCACAAATGCATTTAAGATCATTCCCGCGGAATTGGATTTTTATCGGCAATATCGTCTTGCTTTGCCGCGACTGTGTCCCAACTGCCGACACTATAGCCGTCTCGCCCAGCGTAATCCGTTTAAACTATGGGATCGTGCGTGCGACTGTAAAGGGAACAGCGTTGTGACTAAACAAGGCTATGTCAACAGTGCCAAACATTTTCACGGAGATGGACCATGCTCCAATACCTTTAGGACTTCGTACGCCTCGGAGCGATCGGAGACGGTGTACTGCGAGCAGTGTTATCAGGCGGAAGTCTCATAGTGGCTATATAAAGAATTGCCGAAAGTCAGGTCGGGGGAGTAGAATGAAGCCAAAGATATGGATGAATCGCAAAAATTAGCGGGTGAAATCGCGGCAATAAAAGAGCGTAATCGCCGCGTTGAGGCGGACAAGGCATGGGAACGGAGCGGATTTCGCATCCTTTCGATCACCATCATAACTTACATTATTGCCTCGCTTGTTATGGGCGCGATCGGCATCGCGAATTATCTTCTGAGCGCACTCATTCCTGCGATTGGCTATTTCCTTTCCACGCAATCATTGCCGATCATTAAGCGATGGTGGATCAAACGTTTTTTCATTGCACGATGAATACAGAGATTAAGACCTGTCAGAATTGCAGTGCCGGATTCGCGATTGAGCCCGAAGATTTTGATTATTACAAGAAGCTCCAAGTTCCATCGCCTACGTTCTGCCCCGATTGTCGTCTGCAGCGTCGCCTCGCGTTTTTAAACGTTTCCCACCTCTATCATCGTATGTGCGGCCTGTGCCACAACGATGTCATTTCTGTTTATCGCGCGGATCTGCCGTATAAAGTTTATTGCCAAACGTGTTGGTGGTCTGACCAGTGGGATCCGCTGGAGTATGGTCGCGATTATGACTTCAGCCGGTCGTTTTTCGAACAGTTCAAGGAGTTATGGCGGTCGGTGCCGCTGCTTGGGCTTTCGGTAGACACCACGAACGTCAACTCGCCATACATCAATCTGGCGGGCCATGTGAAAAATTCCTACCTTATTTTTCACGCCGACTTCAATGAGGACGCGCTCTATGGTTATTATCTCATAAAGAACAAGAACGTTGTTGATTGTTCTCTTATTATCCAGTCGGAGTTTTGCTACGACTCAATGCACGCTTTCAAGTGCAATGGCTGTGCCGGCCTGCGAAGCCAGGTCACCGAGTCGCTCGACTGCGCATTTTTGAAGGACTGCGACAACTGCCAAAATTGCTTCGGTTCGGCAAATCTGAAAAACAAAAAATATTATATTTTTAACAAACCCTACACAAAGGAGGAATATTTCAAAGAACTCGAGCGGTGGGATCTGGGATCGTATGCACGCTATCAAGAGGCGAAGCGGCGTGCGGAGGAAAATTGGGCGACGTTGCCGCCACGGCCGACGTTCATGGACTTTTCAGTGAACTGCACGGGGAATAATATTTTCGAGTCCAAAAACGTCAAAGATTCATTCGAGGTGCTTGATTCGCAGGACTGCCGTTTTATTATGATGATGTATGCCGGTCCCGTGCGCGATTGCTACGATACGACAAGTTGGGGCAATAACGCGACACTGTGTTATGAGGGGTGCAATGTTGGCGAGAACGCGTCGAATTTGCGGTTTTGCCAAGAGGGAGGTCTCGATGCGCTGGACTGCGAATATTCCAAGCTTGGCTATGGCGGACTACATCAATTTGGCTGTGTCTCAATGAAAAAGACGCCGTACTGTATTTTAAATAAGCGATATTCAGAAAGTGATTACAAGGCCTTACGGGCGCGGATCATTGAGCAGATGAATACGCTGCCGTTCACTGATTCTGTCGGAAACGCCTATGTTTATGGCGAGTTTTTTCCAATAGAGCTTTCGCCGTTTCCCTATAATGTCACTTTGGCGAACGATTTTTTTCCGCTTGCGGAGGATGCGGCAGAGGCGAGGGGTCTTGTGTGGCGTGCTGATGAGGCGCCGAAGCATGCGATAACGATGCCGCCGTCCGCATTGCCGGATCACATTAAAGATGTTGACGAGAAAATTCTACAGGAGGTCGTTGGTTGTACGCAATGTAACAAGGGTTTTAAGATCGCACCGGCGGAGTTGCAGTTTTTGAAAGGCAGGAATTTCCCGTTGCCGCGCGAGTGTCCCTTCTGCCGCATCGAAGAAAAAGTACACCTATGGGCCGCGCGCAGAAAAATATTCGATCGCACGTGCGACCAATGTGGCGTCGTGTTCTCGACATGCTACTCCGAAGCCGTTGCACCGAAAATACTTTGCAAAGAGTGTTGGCAGAATCAACTTGCCTAACGGAACGATGAGTACCACTGAAGTAAAAATTTGTGCCGATTGCAAGAGATCGTTCGCCATCGAACCCGACGACCTCATTTTTTACGAGAAGTTCGGCGTTCCGACGCCGCTACGCTGCCCGCTCTGCCGTGCGCAGCTGCGGCTCGCGTTCAAAAACGAGCGGTCGTACTACAAGCGTCCGTGCGACAAGTGCAAACGCGACGTTGTTTCGATGTATAGCCCGAACAAGCCCTATGTCGTGTGGTGCTACGAGTGCTGGTTTGCGGACGATTGGGACGCGCGCGATTATGCCCGCGATTACGATCCGAGCCGGTCGTTTTTGGAACAGTTTCAGGAGCTCTGGAACGCGGTCCCCAAGATGGCGCTTATTTACGTCCGGAGCGTGCGTTCGGATTACGTGAACATCTCTGCCGATAACAAGGATTGTTATATGATCGTCGAGTCTTCGAATAACGAGGCGTGCACGCATTGCTATTGGATCCAACAGTGTCGCGATTGCGTGGATGTCTCGTTCGCGCACAATACGGAGCTTTCGTATGAGAGCGACGATTGTTATAACTGCTATGAACTTTTTTACAGTAAAGGATGCACGAACGCGCGCGAAAGTCACTTCTTATTGAACTGCCGCGATTGCTTGAATTGTATCGGTTGTGTGAATCTGCGCAGTAAGCAATATTGCGTTTTCAACGAGCAGTTGAGCAAAGAGGAATATGAAAAATTCATTAAAGATGTGCGTTTTGATACGGAGAGTGGTGTGGTCGCGTTCTGCGCGAAGTTCCAGGAGTTCGTGAAATCCCAGCCGCTTCGCTATGCCGAGATCTATAATGCGCCGCGCTCGACGGGGAACTATATCAAGGACGCAAAAAATTGCGTGAACTGTTTCCATTCGTATGATGCGGAGGATTGCCGCCATAGTGTGCACGCATGGCGCAACGCGAAGAATTGCATGGACTGCGACACCGCCGGCCGTAACGCCGAACTTGTTTATAATTCCATCAACGCCGGTATTGACACGTCGCACTACGTTGGCGCCGCGGTCTGTTGGAGCTGCTCCTTCATGGAGTACTCGTATTACTGCTTTAACGCCAATCATTGTTTCAGTTCGACCGGCCTCCGCAAGCGGGATTATTGCATTTTGAACAAACAATATGATAAGGCCAAGTTTGAAGCACTTCGCGACGCGATCGTCGTCGACATGAAGAGGCACGGGGAGTATGGCGAATTTTTCCCAGCATCGTTCAGTGCGTTTGGCTATAACGAAAGTGCGGCGCAGGAACAGTTTCCGCTGACGAAGGAACAGGCGCTGGCGCGTGGGTTCAAATGGGAAGACGTCCAGCGTGGGACGTTCGGCAAGGAGACGGTGCAATGGAAGGATGTGCCGGATTCCATCAATGGCTTGGGCGCGTTTGATCCCGCGAAGGAAATATTCGCGTGCACCGCTTGTTCGAAGAACTATCGCATCATTCCCGCCGAGCTGGCATTTTATAAAAGGTTCAGCATCCCGCTCCCGCGCCTGTGTCCCGATTGTCGTCATGCGCGTCGGTTCGCCGCTCGCGGGCCGAATCGGCTTTTCGCGCGCACGTGCAGCTGTGCGGGCGCGAAATCGGCGGATGGGCACTATACGAATACCGTTGGTCATTTTCACGGTGCGGCAGTATGTTCCAATCTGTTTCAAACGAACCATCTTCCGGAATATGACGGGAGTGTGTATTGCGAGCAGTGCTATCAGGCGGAAGTGGCATAATCAGTGGCCATGTACGGCCAAAACAAAAGACCCATTACTGGGTCTTTTGCGAGTTCAAACGTCTGCTGATTCCTGTTTGCCACCATCAAGATAACGATATCAATTTTAGTCGGTGAGTCAAAAATCATTTAATCATTTTTTAATCTTTCTGCGGCGGTGGAGGTGCGGGAATTTGCGCCCCGTGAACTCCTGGTAGCAAACAGCACATCAAGAATTCATTAAATTGCGAAAAAACTGTTCGTGGGAGTAAAATAAAGAAAATTGTTATGAATATTACAGAAGCTGCGGCTAAAATCTGCCAGTCGTGCAAAAAAGAATTCGTCATCGAGCCGGAAGACTTTGCGTTCTACGAAAGCATGAAGGTCCCACCACCGACCTTCTGTCCACACTGCCGCATGATGCGGCGGTTTCTTTTCCGTGGCGAGCATTATTTGAACCGGCGTCCCGATAGTTTGGATGGTAGAATGATATTTTCCGGCGTTCCGGTGCAGTCGCCTTACAAGGTCTATAGTCACGATTATTGGTGGTCGGATCAGTGGAGTGCGTTGGATTATGGCCGTGATTATGATTTTTCGCGGTCGTTCTTTGAACAGTTTAGGGAGCTGCTTGAAGCGGTGCCGTGGTCGGCGAACACGGTGCTCGGCATGGTCAATTCCGATTACTGCGATCAGGCATCGTATTGCAAAAATGCGTACCTGTGCTTTGATATCGATCGCATTGAAGACAGCTCGTACCTCGTGAACTGCAGCCGTTCCAAAGACAGCTATGATCTTTTCGGTTCGTTCGGTCTTGAGTTGTGCTACGAAGGCGTCGGAATCAATAACGGATATCGCAACTTCTTTTCGGACGATTGCGACGATTGCCGCGATATCTGGTTTTCGCGCGATTGCGTGGCGTGCAGCGATTGCATCGGCTGCGTGAGTCTCAAGAGCAAAAAATATCACATTTTCAACCAGCCGTATTCAAAAGAGGAATATCAGCAAAGACTGAGCGAATATAATTTTGGCTCATTCGCTTCCGTTAAGAAGTTCATGGATGAATCTGCGGAATTTCGCAAACATCTTCCCGTGAAATATATCCACGGTCTTCGCAATACCGCTTCAAGCGGCGACTATCTCTACAACACCAAAAACGCCAAATATTCCTTTATTACTCAGGAAGCCGAGAATGTTAAGTTCCTGCAACTTGTGCCGATGAAGGTCAGCAACGCGTATGACTATACCGTGTGGGGCGAGTCGGCGTCGCGCATCTATGAGTGCGGCACGTGCGGTATGCAGGTTGATAATTTGAAGTTCTGTTTCGATTGCTGGCCCGCGAGCAAGGATATTGAATATTCTTTCACGTGCCGTACTTCGCACGATCTTTTCGGATGTGTCGGTTTGCGCAATAAGGAATATTGTATTTTCAATAAGCAGTATTCCAAAGAGGAATACTTTGCTTTGAAAGATAAGATCATCGCGCAGATGAAGGAAATTTCGTTTACCGATTCGCACGGGCACATTTATAGATATGGCGAATTTTTTCCTCCCGAGTTTTCGTGTCTCTCATATAATCAGACGTTGGCTTATGATTTTTTCCCCTTGGCAAAGGAGGGTGTTCTAGCACAAGGATATTTGTGGCGTGATCCCGATCAGAAGGAATATCAGACCACGGTTACGGCGGCGCAGCTTCCTGACGACATTAGGAATGTTGATGATGCGGTCCTTAAAGAGATAATCCAGTGCGAATCGTGCAAGAGGGCGTATCGCGTCATTCTGCCTGAACTAAATTTTTATAGGAAGATTGGGTTGCCCTTACCGCGTCAATGCTTTGACTGCCGTTTAGGTCGCCGATTTCCACTCGTCAATCCTCCAGTTTTTTATTCTCGTACATGCCAGTGCGGAGGAGGGAAGTCGTCGAATGGTGTTTACCAAAATACTGAGCAACACGTTCACGGCGCGGCGGCGTGTATGGTCCGGTTTGAAACATCCTATGCCCCCGGCCGCTCCGAGATCATCTATTGCGAGCAGTGCTATCAGGCGGAAGTGGCATAAGAGCGCTTAGCGCGCCGCTTCAAAATCATGCAAAATCGTGATAGAATAGTGCTAGATGGCAAACGACGAGCTTGATAAGAACGTTGTGTATTTTGCCCGTACCGATTTCCGCAATGCGAATCGGCTTTTTGGAATTAAGCGGGGCGACCGCCGCCAACACACCTACGTAGTAGGGAAGACCGGCACCGGAAAGAGCGCCTTTTTGAACAATATGATCGTCCAGGATATCGCGAACGGCGAGGGTGTTTGTGTTGTCGATCCGCACGGCGAACTTGTGGAGGGCTTGCTCGACAAGATCCCGGAGGAGCGCATGAAGGACGTCATTTATTTCAATCCTGCCGATACGGACTATCACGTCGGTTTCAACATCCTTGAATTGCCCGACCCAAAGTACAAACATCTTGTCGCGTCGGGCCTGATGGGAATTTTTACGAAGATCTGGTCCGGCGTGTGGTCGCCGCGCATGGAATATATTTTGAACAACTGTATTTTAGCGTTACTCGACACGCCGGGGTCCACCCTTCTCGGCATCCCGCGCCTGCTTACCGATAAAGATTATCGCCAGAAGATCATCGCGAACGTCAAAGATCCGGTGGTGAAGGCGTTCTGGATCCATGAGTTCGAGGGTTGGCAGGATCGTTTTCGCAACGAGGCCATCGCACCGATCCAAAACAAAGTGGGACAATTCCTTTCGACCGCGCTCGTGCGCAATATCGTCGGGCAATCAAAGAGCACCATCGATATTTTCGACATCATGAACGAGGGGAAGATCTTCCTCGTGAACGTCTCGAAGGGCCGCATCGGCGAAGATAATTCGGCGCTCCTTGGCGCGATGCTCATCACGAAGATCCAACTCGCCGCGATGGAACGGGTGCGCATTCCCGAGGAAGAGCGCGTTGACTTTTATTTATACGTGGACGAGTTCCAAAACTTCGCCACCGACTCGTTCGCCGGTATTCTTTCCGAGGCGCGCAAATATCGCCTAGACCTCATCGTCGCGCACCAATACGTCGGCCAACTCGTCACCGACAATTCGACCAAGGTTCGCGACGCCATTTTCGGCAACGTGGGAACCATGGTGGTCTTCCGCGTAGGTGCCGCCGATGCCGAATTTCTTGAGAACGAGTTCACCCCCGAATTTACCATTGAGGACATCGTGAATCTCCCGAACTATCACATTTACATCAAACTTATGGTTGATGGCATCACCGCCCGCCCGTTCTCCGCGGAAACCCTTCCGCCATTCCACGTGCAAACCTCCCCGATTGTGCGGGAGGATATCGAAAAGATGTCCCAGAAATATTATGCGCGGCCGCGCGAGGTCGTTGAGGCAGAGATCAATCGATGGAGCGGTGTTATGGACGCAAGCTCGCAGACGGCGTTTGCGGGTACCGGCGCGGGGTCCGGGGCTATTGCCGGGGCGGGCGGACCGAGCGGCGGGCCCGGATCCGGCGGCACAGAAAGAACAGGGAGTGCTTCTTCCGGCATTCGTTACCAGGCGGTGTGTTCCTCGTGCGGGAACACGACATCGTTGCCCTTTGAACCGACGCCCGGCCGGCCGGTCTATTGCCGCGATTGCATGAAGAAGATCGAATCGGGCGAAATGAAGCCAATTCGCACCAATTGGACTGCAACACAAAAGACCGCTCCCGCTCAAAAGCCGAAGGAAAAGTATACCGACGCATTAAGCAACCTCGGTATTGAGTTTAGCGAAGAAGCTGAGAGGCCAACAGCCACGCCCACGGCCGCCCCTGCGCGATCGCGATCGTCCTCGAAGCCGGCCTCAATGCCATCGCCACGATCGGAACAGCTTCCACGGCAGATGCCGACCCCATCCATCCCATCTACGCCAGCGGCGGTGTCTTCGTCACCGAATGCCGCCGATCAAACGCAGACGAGGGTGTGGAAAAGCGATGACCATAAAACAAGTGAACCCCAAGCCGAATCAGAGCCGCAAGCTGCAGCGCCGTCGCCGCCGGAGACTATTTCCCTTTCCGAACTTACGAAACCGGTAGGAAAAACGGCGAAAGCGAACCGCGCGCCACGCGCCGAGGTGAGTATTTCCGCGTTGCGCGATGCCATCAAGGCTTCGCTCAATCAGGATCTTGCGGCAAGCGATAATGACGGTCCGGATGACACTCCTCAATCTCCATTTGCTTCCTCACGGGCAGAGCCCGACCCCGTTTCGGATTCGGACGTTTCGCCGGCCCCGGCCGAGCAAAAACCGGCAAGTGACGAGGACGAAGATGATGACTACGAAAAAGATCACTCGCATCGTGGGCGCTAACCATATGCGATTCGACATCCTCACTATTTTTCCGGATATTTTTGATTCGTATCTGGGCGAATCGCTTTTTAAGCGGGCGCAAAAAAGTAAGCTTGTTTCGGTACGAACGCATAACATCCGTGACTTTACCGACGACAAGCACCAAAAAGTTGACGATCGGCCGTTCGGCGGCGGTCCGGGCATGGTACTTAAGGTGCAGCCAATTTGGACTGCCATAAAAAAGATACAACATTCATCCTCGAGAAAAGGTAAAACGCGGACACGGACGATTCTTTTTTCCACACGAGGAAAGAAGCTTGATGCGGCAGTCGCCAAGCGATTATCAAAATATGATTGTCTCATTTTGATCTGTGGCCGCTACGAAGGCGTTGACGAGCGCGTCGCAGAGCATATTGCCGACGAGGAGATCTCGATAGGGGATTACGTACTTTCCGGCGGCGAACTGGCGGCGCTTGTCCTTATGGAAGCGGTAAGCAGGCAAATTCCCGGATTTTTGGGGAAAGAAGAGTCCCTCGAAGAGATCAATGGTTCGTTTCCGACCTATACCAGACCGGAAATCTTTGTTCCGCAAAAAGGAAAGAAGTGGGGTGTGCCGAAGGTGCTTCTTTCCGGCGATCATAAAAAAATAGGGGAGTGGCGACGGCAAGAGCGATAGTTTTAATGATTTTTTAATCCTGCACAGCCTAACATGGAAGTGTGCAGGAAACTTTTTTTATAAGAAACGGCGACATCGCATTCGCTCTTGCCGGCGCATTTGTTTTTGGTGTTGCGGCGGTGACGTTTGGTTGGAACGTCCTTGCGTTGTTGTCGCTATTAGTTTTCGTCAGCTCGGTAGTGATATGCTATTTCAGCGTTAAAAAACTTTTACCAACACTCGCCGCTATACTGCTTGTTTTTATCTTTGCGGTGGGCTATTGCCATTTTTTTACTCCAACAAAAGACCAAACGACATCAACCCCGCCGCAAAAGAAAAGCAATGCCCTAAATTTTCCATCGGCTATTTTTAGCGCGACACTTCCCAGTGAACAATCGGAGCTTTTAAGCGCGATCATGAGCGGCTCAACAAGCGCGGTCGATTCCGACCTAAAGTCACAGATGTCCATTTCGGGAACCTCGTACGTCGTCAACATGTACGGTTATAAGATCAATCTTTTTGCTGCGGCGCTCCTCGGTGTCGGTAAGCGATTTTTCTCCCGCCGCATCGCGTTCATCATAGCGGCATTCGTGGTGATCGTTTTCATTCTCATGGCAGGCGCACCACTTACTGCGATTCGCGCCGGGATCATGATGGGGTTGGTTTTCTTGGCAAAGATCTCGGGGCGACAATTTCATACGCGGAACGTTTTTACTTTTACAATGGCGGTAATGTTGCTTTTTGACCCGACATTGCTAGGTAATGTCGGATTCCAGCTATCATTCCTTAGCCTCCTCGGCCTTTTCGTGCTTGGCCCTCCATTCAAGCGACTCTTTCGCTACACCGGACACGAACTTCTCGAATGGAAAGCGCACGCGATCATGGCTCTTTCCGTGAACGCGGCCATCATGCCGCTTGTCATGATGCAGTTCGGCGACTTTTCCATCACATCATTTATTTCGAACTTTCTTATCACCATCCCGCTCGCCGCGGTGATCGCCCTCGCGCTCACAATTGCGGCGCTGGGCTGTCTCTCGTTGCAACTCGCATACTTCGCGGGAAGCATCGCAAATATTTTCCTTTCATACCAGCTCTGGGTGATAAAGATATTTTCGGTAGTGGTGGTTCCGATACCATCGATATTCCAATCGGGATTTTTTATCGCGGCGTATTATTTTCTTCTCGCTGCCTTTGCGCTCTATTATGAAAAAAACCAAGACGAGACGATGGCGCCAATATGATCCGTTCAGCATACTTCTTTTATTCGGGGCGATCGCCGCGAATGCGGTTTTGTGGTATCGCATTATTTTTTCTTCGGCGATCGCAACGCAGGCGCGTGTTTATTTCCTCGACGTCGGACAAGGCGATTCCGAGTTGGTCATCTTGCCCGGTAATGTGAAAATAATGACCGACGCCGGTCCGGACGATAAGGTATTGCAAAGCTTGGCGAGAGTGTTGCCGCAGAGCGACACCTATATTGACGCGGCGATCATCTCTCATCCGCAGCTTGATCACTTCGGCGGCTATGGGAGCATGCTCGATCATTATCGCGTCGGCGTATTCATCTATAACGGCCGCGACGCAGCGCCGAATGTGGCTGCGTGGTCACAGCTTCTCGCTAAAATAAAAGAAAAGAATATTCCGCTCATCACGCTCGGAAAAGGCGATGCTATCCATTATGAAAACAACGAGATCGATGTACTTTCCCCTGATATTAATTTTGCACAAAGCGGGGAGCTGAACGACACCGGCCTGGTTGAGCTTGTGAAAACTCCGGGGCTTCGGGCTCTTTTTACCGCGGATATCGGCTTTAATATTGAGGACTTCTTATTATCGAACCACCTCGATATCCGCGCTGACGTGCTTAAGGTCGCTCATCACGGATCGAAGTACGCGTCAAGCGACGCCTTTCTCCGTGCCGTAGATCCGAAAGTGGCGGTGGTCGAGGTGGCAGCTAAAAATTCATACGGCCAACCTTCATCTTCAACGCTTGCGCGGATCGCATCATCAACGAACGCCAAGATCTTTCGCACCGATAGGGATGGGACCATAACAGTATCGGCGGGGGATGGGGCGATCGAGATAGTGAAAGAAAAATAGCGGCAGGTGCACCGAAGAAATGCTATAATGGAGTGAAGATGACGCTTCTTATTAAAAACGTACAGATCGTGGGCGGCGCGAAGGAATTTTCCGAACCGCGCGATGTCTTTGTAAGCGACGATAAGATCTCCGCGATCGGTACTTTCCCCAATAAAAAAGCCGACGTTATACTTGACGGCCAAGGTGCGTATCTTGGCCCCGGCTTTATCGACGTCAACACCGACTCGGACCATTATCTCACTCTTTTCGACCATCCAAGCCAGGAGGATTTTTTGAGGCAGGGCGTTACCACGATCTTCGGCGGCATGTGCGGGTCGTCGCTTGCGCCGCTCGCGTACGGCACCCTTGAATCATTCCAGAAGTGGGGCAATACGAATCGCGTGAATGTCAATTGGCACAGTACGGCGGAGCTGCTTCGGGTGCTCGATAAGCGTCCGCTCGCGGTGAATTTCGGAACCCTTACCGGGCACTCGACCATTCGCCGCGCCATCGTGGGGGAAGCGTTGCGCGATCTCACCAAGAACGAATTGGGTGTCTTTGCGAGAACACTTGAAACTTCCATGAAAGAAGGCTCCTTCGGGTTTTCCACGGGACTTGCATATGTGCATTCGTATAAAACATCCTCTCTCGAGCTGAGCTTCTTCGCCGACATCGTAAAGCGGTTCCATGGCATATATGCCACCCATCTTCGCGATGGCGGCGCAGGGATAGAAGCATCGATCGAGGAAACGATAAAACTTACCAAAGACACCAACGTGAGCACGCTTGTCAGTCACTTTGTGCCGGTGCTCGGCACGGAGAAACATTATGAAGCGGCGCTTGCGGCACTTGATGGTCTTTCGAGTGATGTCAATCTGCGTTTTGATATTTATCCTTCATCAAACTCGCTCATGCCGATCTATCTCTTTTTGCCGAAATGGGCGCAGAATGGCGGCACGGCGATGATGCTCGCGAACGTCAAGGATGAATGGTTGCTGGCGCGCATACGAAAGGATATGCCGGAGATCGACGAGGAACACTTCATTATCGCTCAGGCGCCGGGGAACGACTTTCTGATCGGGAGATCACTTCGCGATATACGACAGATGTACGAGATGCAGGATGCTCGCGATGCATTGTTAAAGCTTATGGCGGCGGTAAACATGAGAGGTTCCGTTCTCTATCAAAACCTCGATTATCCGCTTGCGCTCAAGGCGATCGTGAACAAGCGAAGCCTCATTGCCTCGAATGCTCCGAGTTTTGACGAAAACGGCGCGTACAAACAGATAAAATCCGAGCGCACTACTTCGACGTTCACCCGTTTTTTGTCGCTTGTCGAACACGAGAAGATAATGCCGCTCGACGAGGCCATCAGAAAGATAACGACGGAGCCGGCAAGGTTATTCAATATTCCCGGGCGCGGCGAGATAAAAGAGGGTAATTTCGCCGATCTGGTCTGCTTCAAAGGGGAAGAGGTCCGGTTTACCATCGTGAACGGCGGCGTGGTGTATTTGAATGGAGTGTTCCAGAAAAAATTCCCCGGCAAGGCGTTACGACATAAAATGCGAAAATAATGGCTCGGACCGCTGCACTAAAACGATCGCGCGCGCGAAATCCTGATTATTTTCTTTTGGCAATTTTTGTTATTTTGGTGATCTTCGGGCTTGCCATGCTCGCTTCGGCATCATCCGACCTTGGAAAGACCCAGTTCAATAATAGTTATTATTATCTCGAGCACCAAATACTTTACGGACTCTTGGTTGGTCTCGTGGGAGCGTTTATTTTTTATAAGATCGATTACCAGAGGCTTAAAAAGATCGCCTTTGTTCTATTGCTTATCAGCGTCATCTTCTTGGTTCTCGTTTTCACGCCGCTCGGTTCCATGGTCAACAGTACCAATCGTTGGCTGCGGTTCGGTCCGTTCAGCTTTCAGCCGGCGGAACTTATGAAGCTCACGTTCATCATCTACCTTGCGGCATGGCTTTCCAACGCCAAATTCAAACGCGCCACCGATTTTCAGTCGGGGTTGTTGCCCTTTGCACTGGTTTCCGGGATCATCGGTGCGTTATTGATCCTCCAGCCGGCAACGAGCACGGTCGCGATCCTGCTTGGAGCCGGGCTCACGGTCTATTTCATGAGCGGTGCGCCGTTGAAGTATATCGCCATCATCATCGTCTCTGCCGTTGTGATCGTGGGAGTCGTCATCTACGCGACGCCATATCGCCGCGCGCGCATTTCGGGCTATCTCGACAAGGGCCAGAATCTTCAAGGGCAAAATTATCAAGTTAACCAAGGTTTGATCGCGATCGGCTCGGGCGGTCTTGTTGGCGTGGGTTATGGCCAGTCGGCGACCAAGGCGAACTATCTTCCCACGCCGATCGATGATTCCATTTTTGCCGTGATCGCCGAAGAGCTCGGCTTCGTGGGCGCGTCGTTCCTTATCGTTCTCTTCGCTCTGCTTTCGTTCCGCATGTTCTGGCTTGCGCGCAAAATAGGGGATCAGTTCGGGCGTCTGCTTTTGATCGGTTTTGGCACCGTGATCGCGCTGCAGGCGTTCGTCAATATGGCCTCGATCTCCGGTGTCATTCCGCTCACCGGCGTTCCGCTGCCCTTCGTGAGCTACGGAGGTACGGCATTCGCGATCTTCATCACCATGGCGGGCATTTCCCTCAATGTTTCGAAATATGCATAAGTAACCCGCCGCAAGACGTGGTATTATTTCATTAATGGACCAGCCATCAGAAAAATTTCTCATCGTATTTGCCGGTGGCGGCAGCGGGGGACACATCTATCCGCTCATCGCCGTCGCTGAGGCGCTCAAAAAGCAGCTTATGGCACTGAACGCTCCCTATCAATATTATTATATGGGAGGAACTGACGCGTATACGCAAATGCTCATTGATCACGGCATGACGATGAGTCCTATCATTACGGGTAAGTTCCGCCGCTATTTTTCGCTCCAGAATATCATCGACATCCCTAAATTTTTTATCGGTTTTTTGCAAGCGCTCTTTAATCTTTTTTTCATAATGCCGGACGTTGTTTTTTCCAAGGGCGGCCCCGGAGCATTGCCGGTCGTTCTCGCTGCATGGTTCTATCGCATACCAGTGACCATTCACGAGTCGGATGCTCAGCCGGGCCTTAATAATCTATTGTCGGCATATTTTTCCAGGAAGATATTTCTGAGCTTCGATCGCGCCGCAATGTATTTCAATCCGGCGATAACACAGGTCACCGGCGCACCCTTACGCGACGAATTACTGGTTGGACGGACGACAAAAGAGCTCGCGCGCGAGAATTTCGGCTTCGAGACGGGAAAACCGCTCGTGCTCATCCTCGGCGGTTCGCAAGGTTCGGCGCGCGTGAATGAGTTCGTGCTTACCAACCTCGCACAGTTCCTGGAGAAAGCGCAAGTGCTCCATCAGACCGGCACGGCGAACCTTATGGAAGTGCAAAAACTTTCCCATGCGGCGCTGCTCGAAACATCGACAGCAAATCGTTACCAGGCAGTGGATTACTTCAAGAACGATATGGCGCTTGCCCTTACCGCGGCAGATCTTGTGGTGGCCCGTTCAGGCAGTTCGGTCTTTGAATTTGCCGCGTTCGGCCTGCCGGCGATCCTTATCCCGCTTTCAGAATCCGCTAACGGGCACCAGCTCGTCGATGCCAATGAATTTTCAAAGACCGGCGCGGCGCTCGTGATCGAAGAGGACAACCTTTTGCCTGGTCTCTTTTTCGGCCAACTGAACGCATTGCTTGCCGACCCCGACCTTCTCGCGAAAATGAGCGCCGCTTCAAGCGCGTTCTTCAAGCCCGGCGCCGCAGAAACGATCGCTCAGGAAATTCTTTCCATCGTGGCGGGATAGGGCTCTCGAGTGGAATTTTGCTTAAAAACGGAGTAAAATCGGTTGAATGGAGGCAACCGTAGTGAAAAAACCCATCCGCGTGCGCATGGCACCGAGTCCGACAGGACCGTTGCATATTGGCACCGCCCGTACGGCGCTTTGCAACTGGCTTTTTGCCAAACATGCCGGCGGCACTTACGTTTTGCGCATCGAAGATACCGACAAAGAACGTTCGGAGAAAAAATACGAAACAGAATTGCTCGAGGGGTTTTCATGGCTTGGCATCGATTGGGATGAAGGCCCCGGCAAGGGCGCTTATGGTCCCTACCGACAGAGCGAGCGAACAGCGATCTATCGAAAATATCTCGAACAGCTTCTCGCGAGCGGCGCGGCATATTATTGCTACTGTACGAAGGACGACCTCGAAACTCAGCGCCAGGGAATGCTCGCGCAAGGATTGCCGCCAAAGTACAGCGGTCATTGCCGTACGCTCTCCACGCCACCAGAAGGGAAAAAAGCCGAGGTCATCCGGTTCAAGGTTCCCGAGGTGAAAGTTGAGTTTACCGACCTCGTCCGCGGAAAGGTCGCTTTCGACGCGGCACTCTTCGGTGACATCGTGATAGCGAAAGATCTCGATACGCCGCTTTATAATTTTGCCGTCGTCGTTGATGACGAGCTGATGGAGATCACGCACGTCATTCGCGGCGAGGACCATCTTTCGAATACGCCAAAGCAGATATTGATGCAAAAGGCGCTTGGCTTCAGCCAACCGATCTACGCGCACATCCCACTCATCCTCAACGCCGATCGCAGTAAGATGTCCAAGCGCTTTAACGACGTTGCGCTTTCGAGTTATCGTGACCGCGGATATTTGCCGGAGGCGTTGGTGAACTTCTTGGCATTGCTTGGCTGGCATCCGAAAGACAACAAAGAGGTGCTATCTTTTGACGAACTCATCGCGCAATTTGATATGGAACGCGTCCAGCAAGCCGGTGCGATCTTCAACGAGGAGAAGCTCGATTGGCTTAATCGCGAGCATATGAAACTGCTTACCACGGCGGAGCTTGTTCGCCGCGCAAAGCCATTTTTTAAAAAAGCCGGTATCGCGGTGGACGATCCGGTGTTGTTTGAAAAAGTGATCAAGCTTCAACTCAGTCGTGCGAAAACCTTAGGCGACTTCGTGGACGCGGGGAAATTCTTTTTTATGCTACCGGCTTACGAGCCAAAACTGCTTGCGTGGAAAGATGCGCCGCTTGCCGAAACAAAGACCGCGCTTTCAAATGCATATTCTTTATTGACCTCCCTTTCGGCGGAAAAATTCCGCCGCAATGATCTTCTTGCTGCGCTTGCGCCGCTTACCGAGGCGCAGGGTAGGGGACCGGTCTTTTGGCCGCTTCGGGTGGCACTTTCAGGCCAGAGTGCCTCGCCCGACCCCATAGAGATAATGGAAACGCTTGGCCGGGACGAATCGTTGCGAAGGATTACCTTGGCGCTTGCAAAGTTGTGATAGAGGGGGAGTCGTTAGTGAGTGCATAAATCCGCCTAGATATTTATTTTATAATGTTTTAATATGATTCATATAGGGCGATGAAAAGGAACCTTCCCGTGCTCTTAATGATCGTCACCGTCGGCAGCATATGCGCTGCCTTTGTCGTTTATCAACCCGTCGCTCGCGCGTATGAACTCCCGTCGTCCGGCGAGTTGCCAGCTCCTGCTGTTTTGACCGCTACCGGTTCGGCTCAGAATTATGACTTCAGCACTTCTTTTGGCAATCTCATCTCGCCATTCGAAAATTTTTTCAACAGCATGAAAGGCAATAACGCCGTTCCATTGACGCTCAACCTGGGAGGCGGCAACGCTTCGTCGGGCATAACGGTCGCCATAAACGTCCAACAGTACATCAATCAATACAGCAACGAGCTCGACGCCTGGTCCTATGAGCACACCGGTGTCCATATCCAGTGGGTGCTATCCATTATTGTTAACATCTTCTATTGGATTTTTGGCCTGGCGAACAGTGCGGTGCAATGGATCGCGGGATTGTTCCATTAAAATAAAATAAAAAAACAACGAGTTATCCACAGTATTCGTTCTGCATTGATTGCGTGGTATTATGAAGGGGCAGAAGGACTTTTTGAATTGCAATAATATGAAAAAAAATATTTCTTTATTCTCGGCCGTTAGCGCGTTTTTCTTGCTTTCTTTGGGATGTGCCTTCTTCTTTTCTACCCCCGCCGCGCTTGCGGATTCTGCCTCTCTGACCGGTAATTTGCCATCGGAGATGGGTTTGGGCGCGACCAATACCAATTCGGTGATCACGGTTACAAATAACGGCACCGCGCCGCTTACTTCGACCGCATGGACCGAAGTTGCCACCGGCCCCGGCACGGGAACGTGTGATGCCGATCCCGATCCGAATGGCGTTGATACTGCCGTGGCTCTTACTAGTGGCGATTATCAGGCAACGTGCACCATTAATGTCACTCTGACAGCAAATGATTTTGCGTTGATCCATACCGGCGCGTTCACGACGCCCGCGGCGGTTCCTTATGTCATCGCCAACGTAACCAAAGTGTCAACCGATAATTGTCTTTTAGGGTGGGTTTGTATTAATGATGGGACACTTGAACTTACCAATGCAACTACCACGGTGACTTATAATGGGGGACCATTGAGCGCACTTGGCATTCCCGTCGGCGGCACGGGAACATTCGCTATTAACCCGCTGACCGCCCCTTCTACGGCAGGAAGCTATCCCGAGACATGGACACTTTCCGATAGCCTCGGCCAGGTACCGAACGGCGTTTACACACAAACGATCCAGGTGTCTTCATCAACTGCAGATACCGCTTCCACCTCC
>CAYQFA010000007.1:0-26510 GCA_964416665.1 uncultured Candidatus Saccharibacteria bacterium | reverse complement strand
CATCGACCGTGCCGCGGCGGAGTGGCCGGGGGCGCATCGGGTGTTCCTGGCCGACGGCGACGCCTATGGGCTGCCCACCGACACCTTGGCGGCCATCTGCGACCGGCTGGCCGCCACCTTCCCCAACCTGCAGCGCGTCTCCGCCTACGCCACCCCGTTCAACCTGCTGGCCAAATCGGAAGACGAGATCCGGGCGCTGAAGTATCTTTGCGATATTTTGGGCACCTGCGTTCTCGTCGGTGTCATTTTTTTAGCTCCATGCATAGATCTCATTTTTCCACACCAGGGAAGGTTGCTCTCGCGGCGCTGGCGGCGATCCTTTTTTTCGCGGGCGTGAACAATGCCTTCGCAGCGGTCACGGTCACAGCCGCGACGGGCGGCGGTGCGATAAGCGCCGATACGAACACCGCGAACGGCACGGCGACGTGGACCACGCTTACGGGGCCGACGATCGCCGAGGGCGCGTTCCGGGATTTCCCGGGCACCGGAACATTCATCCTCAGCGCTCCTTCCGGATTTTCATTCAATACCGGCGCTGCCGTTACGGCAACGATCACGAGGACCGCAGGTACGGGAAGCTGTTTTGCGTTCACCTCGACCACGGCAACGCCGGCCGCCGGTACAGTGACGTTCACGCTTAATGCGCAGGATGGCAATCCGAATACGACACGATGCAAGGTTGTATTTTCGAATATTCAGGTCCGGCCGACGGCGGGCACCCCGCTCGCGACGGGCAACGTGACAAAATCCGGCACGGCGACCGTTTCCGGCATCACGAACGGTACCACTAATTTAGGAACGCTTACTGAGATCGCCGGCGCAAAGAATCAGTTGGTTTACACGACACAGCCTTCGGCCATCGCGACGACGAGCGTGAATTTTTCGACCGATCCGGTCATCCATCTCGAGGACCAGTACGGAAATACCGAGACTTCGGATAGCGCGTCGACGATCGGTTTGGCGCCTGTGCTTTCCACCCAGGCCTGCGGCGGCACGGCGGGAAGCGGTACGATCACATCAACTCCCGCAAGCGGCGCGGCGGTGGCCTCCGGTGTCATGACCTACACCGCGATGCAGTACTCCGCCGCGCAAAGCATAAAGATATGCGCCACCTCTTCGGGCGTCACGTCCGCATTGAGCAGTGCGATCACCGTGAACAGTCCGCCCGCGCCGACCATCACTTCGCTTTCCGCCACCTCCGCCATCGCGGGCACGTCCGCGTTCACTTTGACGGTGAACGGCGCGAACTACGTCGCTTCCTCGACGGTTGATTGGAACGGCTCTGCGCGCACGACGACGTTCGTCTCGGCGACCCAGCTTACCGCGGCGATCAATGCGGCGGATATTGCCTCGGTCGGCACCTCGAGCATCACGGTCGCAAACCCTGCCGCAAGCGGAGGCACTTCGAGCGGCCAGACGTTCACGGTGTCGGCGATGCCGTCGTCGTTGATCGTTTTCAAATCCGCCACCTCGACGAGCCTCAATGGCGCTTCCACCACTATTACTGTCAATAAACCGACCGGCGTCGTTCAGGGCGATACCGAAGTGGCCATGATCTCATATCGGCCGAACACGGAGACGCTTACCGCTCCGACCGGCTGGGTGTTGGAGAACAATCAGACCAATTCCTTTGATGACGCCGACGGCATGGCGACGTACGTGCTTTTGGCCGGCGCGAGCGAACCGTCGAGCTACACCTGGACGTTGAGCTCCGGTTCCACCGGATCCGCCGGCGCTATCGAGGATTTTTCCGGCGTAAGTCCGACGACTCCCGTGAACGCCGTTTCGAGCACCGCGCCTTTGGATAACTCGTATATCCAAAACGCGCCGAGCGTCACCAGTACCGTTTCCGGAGCGATGGTCGTCACCGGATATTCCGACGCGAATGCCGATAGCTGGAACGGGGTCTTCGATATGATCCAGGACGTTGATGCCGCATCGGCCGTCGTTCCGAACGACGTGGGCGAATCATTGAGCGTCAATCACGTCGTTCAAGCGGCCGCCGGAGCGACCGGAGTGAATACCGCGACCGTCTCGTCGCTGAGCGATGCCTCCGACGCCGGTCAGGCAGTCACGCTCGCTCTTCAGCCCGGCCATGCGGTCCCGACGACAGTTTCCATTTCGCCGACATCGACCACCGCCGGGGGAGCGCAGTTCACGTTGACCGTCAACGGCACCGGCTTCGATTCGTCTTCGGTCGTTGATATCAACGGTTCGCCGAGGACGACGACCTTCGTATCGTATACGCAGGTCACCGCCGTGATAACGGCCGCCGACGTTGCGGCTGCGGGAACCGCCTCGATCACCGTCGTCAATCCGGCACCGGGCGGCGGGACCTCGAATGCGCAGACCCTGACCATCCTTAATCCAGTTCCCACCGCCGCGTCGATCAGTCCCACGTCCACGACCGCCGGAGGAAATAGTTTCACGATCACCGTCACCGGTACGAACTTCACCGCGTCGTCAACCATGGACTTCAATGGCGTGGCGCTTGTCACCACGTTCGTTTCAAGCTCATCTATTACCGCAACCATTCCCGCTAGCGATATCGCGGTCGGCGGAACGGATTCCATCACCGTCGTCAATCCGACGCCGGGCGGGGGAACTTCGGGTGCTCAAACTTTGACCGTAAAAAATCCAATTCCAACGACGACTTCGATCTCGCCCACTTCGACCACGGCCGGAGGAACGAGTTTCACCATGACCATAAATGGCACGAACTTTGATGCCTCGTCAACCGCCGATTTCAACGGTTCGCCGCGCACCACAACCTTTGTTTCAAGCACAACGCTTACCACCACCATCACTGCCGCCGACGTTGCGGCTGCAGGAACCGCCTCGATCACCGTCGTGAACCCGGCACCGGGTGGCGGAACTTCGAATGCGCAGACGTTCACTATCAATAATCCCGTTCCGACGACGAGCACTATTTCACCCACATCCACTACGGCAGGGGGATCGTCATTTGTCCTCACCGTCACCGGTACGAACTTTAGCGCGTCATCAACTATCGATTTTAACGGAACGCCGCTGGTGACCACGTTTATTTCCGGCTCATCCATCAGCGCAACCATTCCCGCTGCCGATATCGCCGTCGGCGGAACGGATTCGATCACGGTCGTGAACCCGACGCCGGGCGGCGGGACCTCGAATGCGCAGACCTTGACCGTAAAAAATCCTGCCCCGACACTTACCTCCATCTCGCCCACTTCTACCACCGCCGGAAGCACGGGCTTCACGTTGACTTTGACCGGAACGAATTTTATCGCATCTTCTTCGGTCCAGTGGAACGGTTCGGCTCGCACGACGACTTTCGTTTCGAGCACGACGCTTACTGCTGTCATTCTTACCTCCGACCTCACAACGCCAACGACGTCGGCGATCACCGTCGTCAATCCGACGCCCGGCGGGGGAACGTCGGGCAGTCAGACCTTTACCGTGAATAAAGCTTCGACTTCGATCGCAGTGACATCTTCCGCGTCCTCATCCGTCTATGGTAGTTCCGTGACCTTCACCGCAACCGTGACTCCGGCTGCCGGCGGCCCGCCAACGGGATCGGTGACATTCAAAGACGGTGCAGTCACGCTTGGCGCAGGAGTTTTGAATGGTGCGACTCCTGGCGTTGCCACGTTTTCAACAAGCTCCCTTTCCGTCTCCGGTTCTCCGCATTCCATCACTGCGATATACGGAGGAGATAGCAATTTTGCCAGCAGCACTTCAAGTGCCTTATCGCAGGCCATCACTGCGAAAGCGCTCACGGTGACCGGCATCACGGCTTCGAATAAAATATACGACGCCTCAACGACAGCCACGCTTATCGGCATGCCGGGCACATTGGTAGGAGTCGTCCTTGGCGACACGGTTTCTCTTGCTGGAACCGCTGTCGGAACCTTCACTACCTCGTCGGTCGGAACAGGGATTACGGTCACGGTGAGCGGACAGTCTTTGGCTGGTGCCCAAGCCGGAAATTATTCCCTCATCGAACCAACGACTACCGCAAACATCACGGCAAAGAATTTGACCGTCTCCGGGATCACCGCCGCCAATAAACCATACGACGGTACAACATCCGTGGCTTTGAATACTAGCGGTGCAACCCTCACGGGAGTTGTCCTTGGCGATTCGGTCACCCTTAACACCGCTTCCGCAGTAGGCGCATTCGCGACCTCGTCGGTGGGAACGGGAATCACAGTCACGGTCTCCGGTCTCACTATTTCCGGAGCTCAGGCTTCAAATTACACTCTGACCCAGCCGACTACCACCGCAAACATCACGGCAAAGAATTTGACCGTCTCCGGCATTACGGCTTCAAATAAAACGTACGACGCATCGACTACAGCCACTTTAGTGGGCGCTCCAGGAACCCTGGTGGGTGTTATCAGTGGAGATTCTGTCTCACTGTCTGGCACCGCATTGGGTACGTTCGCCACTTCGTCCGTTGGGAATGGCATAACCGTTGCGGTCAGTGGCCAGTCATTGACTGGTGCCCAAGCTTCGAATTATTCCCTTACTGAACCGACGACCACGGCCAACATCACTTCCAAATCCCTGACCGTAACCGGGATTACCGCAAACAACAAAACATATGATGGAAGCACGACGGCAACATTGAACACTGGCAGCGCAGTCCTTGTTGGCGTCATTGCCGGCGATGCGGCTACCTTGAATACGGCTGGGGCGATGGGCACTTTTGCAACCTCGTCAGTGGGAACAGGAATCGCGGTCACGATATCGGGACTTACGATCAGCGGATCGTCCGCTAATAATTATTCTTTGACCCAGCCGACGACCACCGCGAATATCTTGAGCCCGACTCCCGTTCTTTCTTCTCTTTCGCCAACCTCCACCACTGCCGGAGGCGTCGGATTCACTCTAACCGCCAATGGTTCGTCCTTTACCGCATCTTCGACCATCTACTGGAACGGGATCGCTCTCGTCACTACCTTTTCCTCATCAACCCAGATTATGGCCGTCATCCCGGCGGGGGATATCGCCACAGCTGGGACTTCCTCGGTGACCGTCGTCACGCCCGCGCCCGGCGGGGGAACGTCTTCCGCTCAGACATTCACTATCAATAATCCCGTGCCAACCATCGCGACCATTTCGCCGACATCGACCGCCGCCGGGGGATCAAGCTTCACGCTTACGGTCAACGGCACAAATTTCGTGGCAGGCTCGATCATTGACTTCAATGGCTCTCCGCTCGCGACCTCCTTTGTTTCATCGACCCAGCTGACCGCAACGGTTCCGGCCATCGATATCACAACGGCGGCAACGGATTCTATCACGGTGGTGAATTCAACTCCGGGCGGCGGGACGTCGAATGTGCAATCCTTGATAGTGAATGAGGAACCGACTTCGCTCGCGGTGACATCTTCCGCAACCTCATTCGTCTATGGAAGTTCCGTGACCTTCACCGCAACCGTGACTCCGGCTGCCGGCGGCCCGCCGACGGGATCGGTGGCATTTCAGGACGGCGTGACCACGCTTGGCACAGGAACCCTGAATGGTGCGACTCCTGGCGTTGCCACGTTTTCAACAAGCACCCTTTCCGTCTCCGGTTCTCCGCATTCCATCACTGCCGTATATGGAGGAGATAGCAATTTTGCCAGCAGCACCTCAAGCGTCTTATCGCAGACCATCACCGCGAAGCCGCTCACCGTGACCGGGATTACCGCCAGCAATAAAACATATGACGGCACGACGTCCGCCACTTTGAATACCACCGGCGCGGCGCTCGTGGGAGTCGTTCCCGGCGATGCGGTCACGCTGAATACGGCTGGGGCGATGGGCACTTTCGCAACCTCTTCGGTCGGAACGGGAATCACGGTCACCGTCTCCAGCCTCACGATCTCCGGCGCCCAAGCTTCGAATTACACTCTGACTCAGCCGACCACTACTGCGGACATCACAAACGCCGCACCCGTTCTGACCTCGATTAGCCCGGCGTCATCCACAGCCGGAAGTTCGCAGTTCACATTGACCGCCGCTGGTTCGGACTTTTCTGCTTCTTCGGTCGTGGATTGGAACGGAGTTCCGCTCGTTACCACTTTCGTTTCTGCTGGCGAAATTACCGCTGTCGTCCCGGCGACGGATATTGCAACTGCCGGAATTGTTCCGGTGACCGTTGTCACGCCAGCACCCGGAGGGGGAACGTCCTCGCCGCAGACATTCACGGTCACGACGCCGCAGAATCCTACACCTGCACTGACTGCGCTTTCTTCGACCTCCACCACTGCTGGCAGCGCAGGATTCTTGCTGACGCTTACCGGCGCCGGGTTCATTTCGACCTCGCAGGTTCAATGGGATGGCTTCAATCGGACCACCAATTTCATTTCCAGTACGACGCTTACCGCAAATATTCTTGCTTCCGATCTCGCAACGGGGGGAAGCCTCCCAGTGACCGTCGTGAACCCGACACCCGGCGGCGGGACCTCAAACGTGGAAACATTCACTATCAATAATCCCGTTCCGACCAGTGATTCGCTGAATCCGACCTCGACCTCTGCGGGAAGCTCCGACTTCACCCTCACGGTAAGCGGTACGAACTTTGTGTCCGGCTCGGTCGTGGAGTGGAACGGTTCATCTCGGGCGACTACTTTCGTTTCCAGCTCGACGCTCACCGCGATGATCACGGCAGCTGATGTCACGACGGTCGGCACTTCAAGCGTCACTGTTGTGAATCCGACGCCGGGCGGCGGGACATCAAACGCGCAGACGTTCACGGTCACGACGGCAATAAATTCGGTTCCGACGACGAGCTCTCTCAATCCAACCTCGACTTCGGCGGGAAGCACGGGTTTTGTCTTGACCGTCAACGGCGCCAACTTCGTCACTTCGTCGACCGTAGACTTCAATGGTGCTCCGGAAACTACCACGTTTATTTCTTCCAATCAGCTTACGGCAACGATTCCCGCCGTAGATGTTGAAACGGGAGGCCTGGCTTCGGTCGTGGTCGTGAACCCACTCCCGGGCGGCGGGACCTCGAACGCACAGACCTTTACGATCTTGAATCCGGCTCCCGCGACGACATTGCTTGATCCCAGCTCGATCGGCGCGGGAAGTTCCGACTTCACTCTCACCGTGAGCGGCACGAACTTCGTCTCCGCCTCGGTCGTGGATTGGAACGGTTCATCCCGGGCCACCACTTTTATCTCAAGCTCGACGCTCACCGCGACGATCACGGCAGCTGATGTCACGACGGTCGGCACTTCAAGCATCACGGTTGTCAATCCAACACCCGGCGGAGGGACATCGAACGCACAGATATTTGCGGTCACGACGGCGATAAACCCAGCTCCAACTATTGTTTCTATCAATCCGACCTCGGCCACGGCCGGGGGATCGGGCCTTACCCTCACGGTAAGCGGCACGAACTTCGTGTCCGGCTCGGTCGTGGATTGGAATGGTTCATCCCGAGCGACCACCTTCGTCTCAAGCTCGACGCTCACGGCCGCGATCACGGCAGCTGATATCGCAACGGTCGGTACCTCGAGCGTCGCGGTGGTAAATCCGACGCCGGGTGGCGGAACCTCAGGAAGTGTCATTTTCACGATCAACGCCCCGGTCTCGGGTCCCGGCGCGATAAAATTCGTTTTCGCCAACGTGACATCGAGCGCGATCGTCGGGAATAACGTGGCATTTAATATCGAGGCCATCAACGCATCGGGCACGATCGACACATCGTTCGAGCAGGGAGTGACGCTCACCGTCGGCGGTTCCGGCACGGGCGGTGGTCTCGTGACCATTATCAACGGCGTTGGAACGTCAACCGTAAGCGACAATATTGCCCAGGCCGTTGCCCTCGGCCTCCAGGATTCCCAATCGACCGGCCTTGATGTAAGCGCGGCGGCGAACATCACCTTCGTACCGGGCGCCGTTTCGCAGTTCACCCTGAGCCATCCGGGCAACATGAACGTCGATACGCGGCTTGGCTATACGGTCGGCCGTGAGGATCAGTTCGGAAATCCTGTTTCGGCGAGCAGCACCGTGGCATATCTTTATTCGAACTCGACCAGTACGAACGCGGCCTTCTTCGACGCCCCGACGGGCGGCACGCCGGTCACTTCGACGATCATCGCCGACGGGAGCACGTCGACGGTCTTTTGGTATTACGACGACTCGTCCGGATCCCGCACGGTCACCGCCTCGGACAATCCTGTCGCTCCTGACGGAGCTGCAGGGATCGCCGACGCGAGCGATACCTTCATGGTCACCCCCGGTGCGGTCAAATTCATCTTCGCGAACATCCCGGCAAGTGCGACCGCAGGGGATACCGTGACGGGAAATGTTTATGCCGTGGACTCATCGAATAATATATATCCGTCATATGCCGCTGGCGTCACCGTCACGGTATCGGGATCGGCGACGGGCGGTGGTTTGGTCAACATTGTGAACGGCGTTGGAACGACCACGATCACGGACCTTGTGGGTGAGACCGTGACGATCGGCCTGCGGGATACGCAAGGCACCGGCCTTGGCGTGGGAGCGACCGTCAATATCGTATTCAATCCGAAGCCGGTCGTCTCCACCTCCGTGTCCACGTCCTCCACCACTTCAGTATTGGGCGGCGGTGGAGGGCCGTCGTCCGCCGCGGTCGCTCCCGGCATCAAGCCGGGCATTACCATAACGTTCTCCGGCATGGCATATCCCGGCGCGTCGGTCTCGGTGATACGCAAGGATCTTGGACTCCAGGCGATCCCGACGATCCAGGCCACCCCCGTCGCCGCGGATGGTTCGTTCTTGATGCAACTGAACGGTGTGACGCGGCTCAGCGGACAGACCTATCTTCTTTCCTTCACGGATCGGAACGGCCTTGTTTCTCAGACGAAAGCGTATAACATTCCGGCGCAAGACAAGCTTGTCTACGGGAACATTCTCGCCGCGCCGACGCTCGGGTTTGAGAATTCGTCCGTGGTCACCAAGGGTCAGCCGCTCGTCATCACCGGTTACGCGACGCCCAAAGCGACCGTCGAGCTTTTTGTCGACGGTGCCGCCGCGGGAACCGTCGTGGTGAACGATCCTTCGGGAAAGTACACCTATCCGCTCGACACCGACTCGCTGGGCTTCGGACGCCACGCGGTCTGGGCGATACAAAAATATGCCGAGGGTGCGGTCGAGGTGTTGGGATATGAGAATCCATTTTCCGAGAACGAGATCTTCGTAAACGACGCCACGAACGGTGCCCTGCTTACCAAGAACGCATCGGGAACGTATACCGCCTTTATTCCGGCACAGACCGCCGGAACGAACGGAGGGGCCGTCCCCGTCACCATCGGCGCGACGTATACAAAACAGGCCGAAAGCGATTTCTCGAACCAACAATCGTTCACGATATCACCGCTCCAGAACCCGAAGCTTGACCTGAACGGCGATGGCGTCATTGATATCAAAGACCTGAGCATTTTCCTCTCATACCTCAAGACCTTGAACGCCGGTCTTACCAACTTCCATATCGTGGACCCGACCATCGTGAAAGTGCTTGACTTCAACGGCGACGGGGTCGTTGACGTGAACGATCTGAACATCCTGATGGCGGCCATTTCACAGCAACAATGAAAAACGACAGGAGCAGTAGTGTATAATTAAAGATATGCATTCCATAAAAAAACTTTTACTCCTTTCCGCGGCGATCGCGGTGGTGTCGTTCAACGTGGCGCACGCGGCGACCATGTCGTTCATGTCGGGGGTGACCAGCGCGTCGATCGGAGACACGATCGACGTAAGCGTGCGCATCGATAGCCAGGGACAGACCGTGAATGCCGCGCAGGGGACGATCACCTACCCGACGGACATTTTGCAGGTCGTGCGGGTTGACCACAGCAATTCCGTGTTCAATATTTGGGCGCAGGAGCCGACTGTCAACACGTCAACAGGCCAGATATCGTTCCTTGGTGGCGCCACCAATTCTTTCAGCGGAGGTTCGCTCTATGTTTTGGATGTCGTGTTCGAAGCCCGCGGAACGGGGCTTGCAACCATCGGTTTTGAGAACGCCGGGGTGACCGCGGGGGACGGGACGGGAGCGAACATCCTCTCCACCTCGACCGCCATGTCGTTCGTAGTTGGCGCACCGAACACCACGTCTTTGCCGATCGTCTCATCAACGCAGGCGGTCGTTGCGCCACAGGCTGTTGTTCAGCAGGCGCCGCCCGCACCGGTGCAGATCAAGCGTCCGGCGGTACCGACCACCACGGTGCCGGTCGCGCCATCCCTTTCCGTAGGTCTTTATCCCGACCAGAACGCGTGGTATAACACGATTGGAAATTTTCTCGTGCAATGGCAGTTGCCTGCGGACGTGACCGATGTTGCGACCGCCGTGGATCAGAACCCGCAGTCCAATCCGACCGTTTCCGAGGGATTGTTCGGCAATAAAACGTTCAGCGCCGTGGGAGAGGGCATTTGGTATTTGCATGTGCGGTTTAAGAACTCGGCGGGGTGGGGTCCTACGACCAATTACCGGATTGCGATCGACGTCACACCGCCGTTCCCATTTTCCGCCACGATAAAAGAGGGATCTCCGACCGAAATATCGGCTCCGACGGTGCAATTCGGAACGAAGGACCAGCCGTCGGGTGTGGCGTTTTACCAGATACTGGCAGATGGGAACGTGGTGGGATCGACCACCGATACGTCGTTCGTCTTGCCTTCCCTTTCTTTCGGGTCCCACGACATCGTGGTGCAAGCGGTCGACTATGCCGGCAA
Source organism: uncultured Candidatus Saccharibacteria bacterium (assembly GCA_964416665.1). GTDB lineage: Bacteria > Patescibacteriota > Minisyncoccia > UBA6257 > 2-01-FULL-56-20 > JAKAGE01. Next base: position 15,809 of record CAYQFA010000007.1, on the reverse strand, counting down.
CATAACGGCAAGCCGGATTTCCGTAACGATCGCGTTGCCGCCATTCTTCACGGTTGGCGGGATCAAAATAACCGAGGAGATCTTCTTCGGCACCATTATCGCGGTCATCCTGATCGGAATTTTGATCGGGTGGTGGTTGGGGCGCAGAATGAAGGCGCAAAGGAAGAACAGGGTCATCATCGCCGGAAGGGATGTCTCCACGGGGTTCAATGTCGTCGAAAAGAACATTGATAAACTTTTGGACGCCTGCAATAACGGATCGGGAGAATCGCAGATGGCGAACATAAAATTCCTGCTTGCCACAACGAAGGAAGCGATAGAAAAGATGAAACATTATGTATCCGAGAACGTTGAGGAGATAGAACAATAGCCGCTATTTCAATGTCGGGCGGCTTTACAGGCAAAGTAATAGGAGTAAAATTAATACCATGAAAGTACTAATAGTAGAGGACGAAGAGGCGTTGCGGAAGGTGTTACAGGAGAAGATACAAGACTCCGGTTTCGAGGCGTATGCCGCGAAGGATGGCGATGAGGGCTGGAATATGGCCAAAAGCAAAAATCCGGATATTATCCTTCTCGACCTCGTTTTGCCAAAGCGCAGCGGTTTCGACGTACTCGGTATGTTAAAACAAGATCCTGAACTAAAGGACATACCGGTCATTGTTCTTTCGAATCTCTCCGAGGATGAGAATTTGAAAAAAGCGCTTGCAATGGGCGCGGAAGATTATTTCGTGAAGGTCCAGCATCCCATCAACGAAATAGTGGAAAAGATAAAAGATCGCCTTCTTCAGAAGTCGCGCTGATCCGCTTCGATCAAGAGATCCGGGCGAGGGTGGTGGTGCCGGTCTTTTCTTTCATACCGGAAGCGGGGAGTGAAACGTAAAACGTAGCGCCCTTGCTTTCGCCGGACTCGAACCATATCTTGCCGCCCACCCCATCCGTTATTTTTTTTGCCATATAAAGCCCAAGGCCGGTTCCGTCAGGATTTGCGGAGACCGCGTTGTCCGCCCTGAACAGCTTTTCAAAGACCCTTATTTGATCTTTTGCCGGTATGCCAATGCCGTTGTCTTTGACGCTTAAAAGCAGGGAGCCATCCTTTATTTTTGTCGTCACTTCGATCTGCGTGTTTCCGGGCGGACTATATTTGAACGCGTTGGAAAAAAGATTGTCGATGAGGATCTGCATGATGTTCGGATCCGCCTTGAACAGTCCCATGGCAGGATCATAGTCGGTCTTTAATGTTATGGTTCGCTTGAATTGGCTCGATAGCTCCCTCACGGTTTCATCAACGATGGCTTTGAGATCGATCTCCTTTGCGGAGATCGAGAACGTGCCCATCTCGATCCGTGAGATATTGAGCAGGGAATTGATGATGGCTATCATCCTTTTGTTGGCCTGATAGATCTCCGCAAGATAGTCCGTCTGCTTCTTATTTATCGGGCCAAGTTCTCCCGACTGGAGCATCTCGGTATACCAACTGATGATGCTCGGAGGCGTGCGAAGTTGGTGTGAAGCGAGTGACAAAAACTCGTTCTTCGCGCGCTCGACCTCCTTTTCTTGCGTGATATCACGTTCGATGCTCACAAAGAACTCGACTTCGCCGTTCGTATTGAGGATAGGAGAAATGCTGATCACCGCCGTATAAAGTTCGCCGTTCTTTCTCCTGTTTTCTATCTCACTCGAAAAGACCTTCTTTTGTTTTATGGTGCCCCACAAATTTTGATAATATTCCCTGGGCATGGGCTTTTTCCAAAGTGCGCCGCTTTTTTTACCCACCGCTTCCTCAGGCTTATAGCCGGTCACATGTTCTACCGCTTTGTTGGCATAGACCACGATCCCTTCCGGATCGGTGATGATGACGTTGTCGGAAATATTATCGAGCGCCAGTTTGAATTTCTCCAGTTCCTTTTGTGACTCGACCCGCTCGGTGATGTTCTGGAACATAGTCACAAAGAAACCTTTCTGGGTGCTGTATATAGAAAGATAGAACCACCCCGCGAGCGGCGCTACATATGTCTCGAAATGTTCCGGCTTTCCGGTTGTGGCGACCCGGCCGTGGATTTCGAGCCAGTCGGGATTGGATGCCGCGATTCCCGGCATCACCTCGGTGACCTTTTTCCCTTCGACGTCATTCAATCCGGTCAGCCTCTGAAAATTCTTATTGACCAACAGATAGGTATAATCGATCGGACGTCCCTGCTCATCGAAAATCATCTTGCCGTAGGCAAGGCCGTCGAGCATATTATCGAAGAGCGAGCGGTAAAAATTGGGGGAGTCTTTTGGGTTCATGCGCGGCGCGGGTGTTGTCCCGCCGATCTAAAGCACCGGCTTCCTGAAACAGCTCTGAACCTTTTCAACAATCTCATAAAGCTTCCAGTCGCTTTTTATGAGGTAATAGGACGGTTCGTCTTTGACCACTTCGTCCATTATCTTTTCGCTTGGCGACAGGTTGGTCAGTATTATGATCGGGACGGTTTTTCCCCAGTTGGATCCCGTGCGTATCGCGCTAAGAACCTCCATGCCGCTCATTTTTGGCATGAGGATATCAAGAAGGATGACGTCAGGGTTCTCCTTGGTGGCAAGGTCAAGGGCGATTTCACCGTTTTCGGCCCCAATCACGACGCATCCCTCCCGCTTGAACCTGTCGGTCAACGCGTTGAGCATTGCCGGCTCGTCCTCCGCAATGAGTATTTTTTTGTTAAGTAAAAGCTGATCCATATCAATAATAATACCACCCGTGCTTGTTATTACAACAATGGAATATGTTTATAACGCGCGTAGGGGGGCGGGCCGTGTTTGCTTTTTCCTTATGATTTGCTATACTTTCGGTTATGGAATTATCAGTACAACCACGCGAGATTGTCGGCAAAAAAGTGAGGACGCTCCGCAAAGAGGGTTTGGTTCCGGCCGAGCTTTATGGCCACGGCACCAAGAACGTCCACCTTTCCGTTCCCGCTAAGGAATTCGGCAAGGTTTTCAAGGAAGCTGGTGAGACGACGATCATCACGTTGCGTCTTGGCAAAGAAAGCCATCCGGTCATGGTCCACGAGGTGTCCCGCGACAGCGTCATGAGCGACATTGTCCACATCGATTTCTATGAGGTTCGTATGGACGAGAAGATCAGGGCGCATGTTCCCATTGAGTTCGTCGGCGAATCGCCAGCGGTCAAGGAGTTCGCCGCAGTCATCAATAAAGCGATCGCCGAGATCGAAGTGGAAGCATTTCCACAGGATCTGCCGCACTCTTTTATTGTCGACCTTGCCGCCCTTGATGCCATCGACAAGAGCATTTATGTGAAGGATATCGTAGTTCCCAAGGGCGTTACTTTACACCTTGACGACGATGCCGCCATCGCGACCGCAACGCCGCCTAAAGCAGTGGAGGAAGTGGTAGTGGAAGAGACCCCGGTTGATGTTTCTGCGATCAAATCGGAAGCCGAAGAGAAGAAAGCTGAACGCGACGCCGGGAAGGCCGCAGAAGACGCCAAATAATAAAAATATCCTCTGAATAAAAAGGGTCGCGTCGTTTTCTGCTGAAAACGCGCTACGCCTCGGCGCCTTCGCGCCTCCGGCATACCCTTTTTATTCAGAGGATATTTTTGTTATTTGGTGTCTTCTGCATATATCTTTTTTGAGTTATAATAAGAGGGCAATGAATAGGCTCTTGAAACCGAAGGTCCTGGGGGATGTTTCCCGCGACAAAGAGAACGGGAACAACTGGACCGCCTTCAGTCCGATCCCGGAACGGCTCAATTTGAACAAAGAGAGGATCATTCGCATCCCTTTCACGAAAACGGCCCGATATGCTATTTATGCTTTTGCGGGCATCTTTTTGATCTTCGGCTCCGCCGCGGCACCGACGCTTTTCACGAAGGCTTCGGGTGATGCGACCACGGCGGCGACGAGCACCGACCCTACCGCTGAGCGTACCCAGCTCGAGGGTCAATTGCAGCAGCTTGAAACGCAGATCGACCAATATCAGGGCCAGATCCAGAGCTACCAGAGCCAGGGAAACACCTTGAACGGCCAGATATCCGAATTGAACGCAAAAATAGCATCACTCAATCTGCAGATCCAGGCGACGAGCCTTACCATCAAGCAGCTCGATGCGCAGATCTCCGATACGCAGAACCAGATCGGCGTTACGCAGGCGGATCTTATCAGTAAAAAAGCCGCCATGGGGCAATTGGTGGAAAGTTTGTACCAAAGCGACCAGGTCAGCCTTATCGAAATATTCTTGAAGAATCCGCGGCTTTCGGATTTTTGGAACGAGACCCAGAATATCACGCTGTTGCAGAACGATCTTCGCGTTACCGTGCAGCAGGTCACCGATCTGCAAAGCCAACTACAGAATCAGGAGCAGGATTTCGAGGCATCGAAGGTTGACGCGGCAAGCGCGGTGGCATATCAACAGGCGCAGGCGCAGGAGGTTGCCAGCACGAAGAGCTCAAAGACGGAGTTGCTCACGGAAACGAAAGGACAGGAATCGAAATATCAGGCGCTTCTCGTGCAGACGCAGGCCTCGGCGGCGCAGATCCGGAACCGCATCTTCCAACTGCTCGGCGGCGGACAGCTCTCATTCGAGGATGCGTATCAATATGCGAAGCTTGCGTCGGGTGCCACCGGCATCGATCCGGCGTTCATCCTGGCGATCCTCGACAGGGAGTCGGCACTTGGCCAGAACGTCGGGCAGTGCAACTATAAGACAGCGATGAGCCCGTCGAACATTCCGACCTTTTTACAGATCACATCGGCGCTCAATTTAGACCCGAACGAGATGATGGTGTCGTGCGCGAACGCGGACGGTGCCTACGGCGGCGCAATGGGCCCCGCGCAATTCGAGCCATCAACCTGGGAACTCTATGCATCGGGAATAACCAAGGTCACCGGCGACAATCCGCCGTCGCCATGGAGCAACTCGGATGCCTTCGTCGCGACGGGGCTTTATCTCGAGGACGGCATGACCGGCTGTCAGGCGATCTATAGTTCGTCCATCGACCAAGAGCGGTGCACGGCGGCAAAATACTATGCCGGCGGCCGCTGGAAGAACTATCTTTGGACCTATGGCGAGGCGGTGGTTGAGCGCGCGCAGAGCTTCGACGCGGATATCAAGACGATCACCAGCTAGCAGGAGATATATATGAAGGATGTCAAAAAAATAACCCTCAAGAACGGCCTTCGCGTCCTTTTTGTGCCGCAGCCCGCAAATCTTGCGGCGACCGTGCTCATTCTTGTCGAGGCCGGTTCCGAATACGAGACGAAGCGCATCAATGGTGTCTCGCATTTTTTGGAGCACTTGATGTTCAAGGGAACGACGAATCGTCCGAAGCCGGGGGCGATCGCGCACGAGCTTGCGGCGCTCGGCGCGCAATCGAACGCGTTCACCGATCAGGAATACACCGGCTACTGGGCGAAGGCCCAGGCGGAAAAATTGCCGAAAATTTTGGACATCATCTCCGATCTTTATCTGAACCCGGTCTTCAACGCGGATGAGATCGAGAAGGAACGCGGTGTCATCATCCAGGAGATCAATATGTACGAGGACGATCTTCCGGCGAAGGCACAGCGGATATTCAACACGTTGGTGTACGGTGACCAGCCGGCAGGGTGGGACGTCGGCGGCGAGAAGGAGACCATCAAAAGGCTTGGCCGCGATGAGTTTGTCGCGTACCGCAACGAACGATATGTGATGCCGGGAACGATCGTCATCGTGGCCGGAAAGTTCGAAGATAAAGCGGTGCTTGCACAGATCCGCGGATCGTTCGGCAGCCTTGCGCGACGTCCGGTGATAGCGAAAAAGAAGACCGTCGAACGCCAGTCGGCGCCAAAGGCGACGGTCCATTTCAAGGAATCCGATCAGGCGCATATCGTGATGGGATTTCGTGCATTCGATGTCTTCGACGAGCGTCGTTTTATTTTACGGGTGCTGGCCGACGTCTTGGGCGGGGGAATGAGCTCGCGTCTTTTCATGCGCGTGCGTGAGGAGCTTGGCGCGGCGTACTACATCGGCGCCGGTGCCGATCTGGCGCTTGACCACGGGCTTTTGGGCATTTCGGCAGGCGTCGACCACGCCAAAACGGAAGTAGTGATCAAGGCGATCCTCAAGGAATGTCAGCGCCTGCGCGACGAGCTGGTTCCCGAGAAGGAACTCCAAAAATCCAAGGATCATATGCTTGGCAATCTCATCTTGGGGCTTGAGACCTCCGATGAGCTGGCGAGCTTCTATGGAGGACAGGAGATCGTTACGAAGGTGATCGTGCCGCCAAAGGAGCTTATGGCAAAGATAAAGAAGGTCACCGCGGAGGAGATCCGGGCGACGGCGCGGGCGGTCATTAAGAATAAAGGGCTCAATCTCGCCATCGTGGGCCCGTATAGGAAATCGGAAACCTTTGAACGCATCCTAACGTTATAGCTGTTATGACCATCGACATCTCGTGGGGCATGCTCTGGAAGATACTGGTCTTCGCGGTGCTCGTCGGCGTTCTCTACGAGGGACGCCAGATCCTGCTTGGACTGTTTTTGGCCGTCGTCATATCGTCAGGCCTTGAGGGCGTTGTCGACACACTTGAGTCCCGCGTAAAACTTCCCCGGAGCGTGAGCGTCATCTTTATTTTTCTTGCGGCGCTCATCGTCTTCATTTTGATCCTTTACACCGTGGTGCCGTTCCTGCTTGTCGAGATCAACACGATCTTCGCCGGAGTCAATGCCTCAAGCCTGGGCGCGTGGAGTTTCCTGCTCAATTTCCAGGCTTCGCAATCGGTAAGCGCGACGATCGGTGGTCTCTCGGCGCGGCTCATTTCAAGTCAGACGTCGCCGCTGTCGCTCTTTTCGAACGCGGTCGGGAGCTTCGGCCTTGCGATCGCCGTCATTATCAGCTCGTTCTACCTGAGCCTCGGGCACGACGGCGTGGAAAAATTCTTGAAGGTCGTGACGCCGCCGGATTATGAGGAGACGACGATGCGCATCTACAGCAGATCGAAGCATCTTATCGGAGCGTGGTTCCGCATGCAGCTCTTCCTCAGCCTTATCATGGGCTGTACCGTTTGGGTTGGTCTCGCCCTGCTTGGGGTGAAATACTCGTTCCTCATCGCCGTGCTCGCGGCGTTCTTCGAGCTCGTGCCGTTCCTCGGTCCGATCCTCTCCGGTGCCATCGCGATCGTCGCCGCGTTGCTTACTTCCACCACGCTCGCGGTCTATACTCTGATCTTCTTTTTGATCGCGCAACAGTTCGAGGCGAACATCCTTGTACCGCTTCTCACGCGCCGCTCCGTCGGGCTGCACCCGGTCATTGTCATCGTCGCATTGCTGATCGGTGCCGAGATCGGTGGAATGTTGGGGGTCATCATTTCCGTTCCTGCCGCCGCGGTGTTCCAGGAGGTCATCCAGGACTGGTCGAATAAAAAGAGAGCGGGGGCGGCGGTTTCGTCGAATTCGTAGTATAGTAGGGTATAAAAGCATATGGACAATAACGACAACCACGGAGAGTTCTATATTACAACGCCGATCTATTACGTGAACGGCGTGCCGCACATCGGCACCGCGTATACAACGATCGTCGCCGATACGCTGGCGCGCTGGCGTGCCGCCCAGGGCGAAAGCGTGGTCTTCTCGACGGGCGTGGATGAGAATGCCCAGAAGACCGTTGACGCGGCGGCGAAGACCGGCGAGGAGCCTCATGCGTATGTTGATCGCATGGCGGACATTTGGACGTCGGCATGGCAAAAGATGGGCATCAGCTACACCGATTTTATTCGCACCACGGAAGAGCGGCATATTGAGACCGTGAACGATTTCTGGGGGAGGATGGACGCGGCGGGCGACCTGTACAAGGGGACGTACCAGGGATTGTACTGCAAGGGGCATGAGGCCTTCATGAAGGAGGAGGAGCTTGTTGACGGACTTTGCCCCGAGCATAAAACGGAACCGGAACTCGTGACCGAGGAGAATTATTTTTTCCGCCTTTCGGACTATCAGCAAAAGCTTTTGGATTTCTATGAGACCCATCAGGATTTTGTCGCGCCCGCGCACCGCTTTCAGGAGGTGAAGAGCTTTGTCGAGCAGAGGTTGGAGGATATCAGCTTCTCGCGCGAGAAGAAGGAGTGGGGGATCCCGGTACCGAACGATCCGCATCAGGTCATCTACGTTTGGGCCGATGCGCTCGTCAATTATATTTCCGTGGTCGGTATCGAGCGATGGGAAGAGCATCCAGCGGACATGCATGCCGTCGGAAAGGACATTTTGCGTTTCCATGCCGTGATCTGGCCGGCGATGCTTATGTCCGCGGGGTTGCCCCTGCCCGGACAGATCATCGCGAATGGTTTCCTGACGGTCAACGGCACAAAGATCTCCAAGTCGCTCGGCAATGCCATCGACCCGCTCGATCTTGTCGCGCGCTATGGCAACGATGCCGTGCGCTATTTCTTATTGCGCGAGGTGCCCTACGGCGAAGACGGCGATTTTTCCGAGGCGAAGATGAAAGAGCGCTACAATGCCGACCTCGCGAACGGTTTGGGGAATTTCACGGCGCGGGTGCTCACGATCGCGGAGAAGACATCGGTGCCCGACGGAAAGCTCGACGATGAATTTGCGACGACAATCCGCGCCATGCAAAAGACCGTTACCGCGAAAATGGGACAGCTGAAATTCGGCGATGCGCTGGCGGCGATCTGGACAGCCATCACCTTCGGCGACCGTTACGTGAACGAAAAGAAGATATGGGAAATAAAAGACAAAGATGAGCTCGCGAAAGTATTATTCAATCTCATCTCCTTACTCGAGGCTGTTTCGCGCGAGCTCGTGCCGTTCATGCCGGAAACCGCCCGTGCTTTGGCTGCGGCGGTCGTGCATAAGGATGGTTCGATCATCGTGAAAAAACCGGGAATCCTGTTCCCGCGCGTAAAATAAAGACGATGTCCAAAGAACATTTTCTTGACGCTCATACGCATGCCCAGTTTTCGGGATATGACGCCGACCGCGCCGAGGTTTTCGCGCGCGCGCAGGAAGCGGATGTCTATATGGTGAACGCCGGCACCCAGCGCGAGACGTCATTGCGCGCCGTGAATTTGACCGAAGAGTATCCCGTCGGCGTATATGCGGCCATCGGCCTTCATCCGATCCACACGAGCAAGTCATATCACGACGAGAAAGAGCTTGGCGGGGGAGAAGCCGCGAAGGCGTTCACGTCGCGTGGCGAGATTTTCGATTACGACTATTATCGCGCGCTCGCGCTGCATCCGAAGACGCTTGCCATCGGCGAATGCGGCCTCGATTATTTTCATTTCAACGACGACGAGCCGCGCGACGTGCAGATCAAAAAGCAAAAGGATGCCCTGCTCGCGCAGCTTACCCTCGCGCGCGACGTACAGAAGCCGATCATGATCCATTGCCGCGATGCCTTTCACGAGCTGATCCCTTTTCTGAAGTTGCACGGTGCGGATTCGAAGCCGGGCATCATCCATTTTTTCACCGGTACCAAAGATGACGCGCTCGCGCTGCTCGATCTCGGATTCTCGTTCACGTTCGGCGGTGTCGTCACCTTCACGCACGATTACGATGCCGCGATCGCGGCCATTCCCATTGACAGGATATTGTCCGAGACCGACGCGCCGTACGTCGCGCCTGTGCCATTCCGTGGCAAGCGCAACGAGCCGGCATATGTCGTCCATACCGTTGCGAAGCTTGCCGAGCTGAAGGGGGTTTCGCAGACGGAAATGAAAACGCAGATCTGGACGAACGCACAGCGGATATTCGGAATCTAGTGAAAGTGGCGGGAACGCAACGGAGCAGGTTTATTGGCGCAATTCGCGCCTGATGGCCTCTTCGACGAGGAGCCGCGGCGAGCCGTAGGCAAGACGGTTGACGATCGTGACCACGCCGTCGATCGCCTCCGAGGTCCGCGCCGGTTCCGGTGGCAGCCCTACGCCGGAAAAGGCGTTGCTGGTCTTTCCGTCGATCATGAGCTTTATATAAAAATGGAACCGCGGGAGCCCGATGAAATCGGGAATGGTGAACGGGTCGAATTCCTTCGACAGAATTTCGGCGTCCTCGGCGCCCACTTCGAACGAGAGAATGGTGCCGACGTTGCCGAGTACGGCGTCCCGCATGGCCTGTGGCAATTGTGCGAGGTATTGGTTGGTAAGATGCACGCCCAAACCGTATTTTCTGGATTCGCTGAGCAGGCTGATAAAAGAATCGGTGATGAAATTCTGGAACTCATCCACGTAGAGATAGAACGGCGCGCGATCGCTGTCGGCCTGTCTGGCGCGCCGCAGGATCGCCGCCTGTAACTTCGCGACAAGGATCAGCCCCAGAATGTGGGCGTTCATATCGCCGATCTTTCCCTTTGAAAGGTTGACGAGGAGTATCTTGTGGTTGTTCATCAGCGCATCGAAGTCGAAACTGCTCTCGTGCTGGCCCATGATGTTGCGCATCAGCGCATTGTTCGTGAAATGGCCGAACTTGGACATGAAGTAGTTGAGCATTTCGCTCCTGTGGAAGTCGGAGGTTTTTGCCATTTGCTTCGTCCAAAAATCAATGACGAGTGGATCGGTGAGGTGCCGCCGTTTTTCCTCCTCGAACTCGGGATCCACAAAAAGCCGCGGAATCTCGATGATGGTCCCGCCGCCCGGACCCGCCATCACCGTGAGCGCGGCATTCCGGAGCCAGTGTTCGAACTGCGGGCCGATGATGCCGGTGCCCTCGGGATCGAAGAGCTTGTAAAATATCTGGATGCACTCGCTTACCAGAAAGTCCTTTTCCCAATCACTCTTCGCTTCGAGCAGATTGAGGCCGAAGGGGAATTCGACATCGCTTGGGTCGAAAAGGACCACGTCCTCCAGGCGATCGCTCGGGATGCGCTTCAGGAGCCAGTCGATCGATTCGCCGTGCGGATCGATAAAGCAGGTGCCGCGATGCTGTTTGATGTCCTGCAGGCACATGTTCTGAAAAATGGTCGATTTGCCGACGCCTGTTTTCCCGATCATGTACATATGCCGCAAGCGATCCTCGTCCTTATATTGGATCGAGGTCAGCTTGTTGCGATAGTCGTTGATGCCGATGGTGACGGATGACATAATGGTGATATTTTTTATTCGAACATCGTTTTATCGAGCGGCTTATGGACGAAATAGGCCGGGTTGAGCACGCGGACGATCCTTTGCGCGGCATCCTGAACCCGTTGCTCCTGAGCGACGAACACGAGCAGTTTTTCTTTCTCCTGACCGATCTTTTCGCGCAATATCTTCTGGAACGGCGCGCTGAGGTATTCCTCGACGACCTCCAGCATCTCATAGCGTTGCGCCTCCATGCGTTCCGCGTCGGCGGCGGTCAGCCGCAACGCCGCCGGTACTTTTTTGGTGTGGGCCGTTGAAAGTGTTTCTGGTAATGGCAAATGTTCGTTTTGTCTCATGTTATTTTAACAATGATTGCACGAGCAGTGATTCGCATGTTTCTTCGATGAACCGTTTGACGGGACGGGCACCAAAGCGCGGGTCGGTCATGGTCTTTATCTTTTCCTCGAGCACCGCCGGATCGATCGTGAATTGCACATGGTGCTTTGCAAGCCGTTTTTCTATTTTCTTCATCTCGAGCTGGGCAATTTGCACCAGTCCCGGAAGCGTCAGCGGATTGAAAATGAGGATGCTGTCGAAGCGGTTGAGGAATTCGAGGCGGAAGGTCTCCGCCAGCAGCGGAAGTATCTTTTCCCGGATGAATTCCGGATCATTCATGTCGGCGCCCGCCGCCGCACCCTTCAATATCTCCTCCACGCCGACGTTCGAGGTCGCCATGACGATGGCGTTACAGGCGTCAACGGTCTCGTTCTGGCCCGAGGTCAGACGCCCGTCGTCAAGGACCTGGAGAAATATATCGAATATTTTGGGATGCGCCTTTTCGATCTCGTCGAGGAGGATGATGCAGTGAGGTTCTGCCCGCAGCGCGTTCGTCAGCGCACCGCCCTCTTCGTATCCGGTATAGCCCGCCGGTGAGCCGATCAGTCGTTGTACTGTATGGTCCTGGGCGAATTCCGACATGTCAAAACGGATGAAGCTCTCACTGCGGCCGAACATGATCTCGGCGATCATCTTCGCGGTCTCCGTTTTACCGACGCCCGACGGTCCGAGCATCAGGAACGAACCGAGCGGCTTTTGGGGATTGCGGATGCCGAGCTTTGCCCGTTGCAATGTTTTGGCGATCTTCGTTATCGCGCCGGACTGGTGGATGACCCGCTGGTTTAGGGTCTCCTCAAGACGCTTCAGCACTTCGAGCTCGTCGGGGTTCAATTGGTTGATGGGGATCCCTGTCTTACTTGCAACCACTTGCGCCACGCCGTCGCCCATCAATTCCTTGCGTCCGGTCGCGGCCGCGAACGCGATGCTTTCATCCAGCAGGCTGATCGCCGATCGCGGCAATTGCCCGAGAGAAGGGAATCGCTCAACGTAGGAAACGATCTCCTGCAGGGAGCTCGTCGGGATAATGATGTTGTGTTCGTGGTTCAATCGGGGGAGGGCGGTCTCGAGGATGCGTACGTATTCCGCCGGGGTCTGTTGTTTGATGGGGATGGTCTCGAACAACTGCACGAAGGCGGGATGCTCGCGCTCGAGCCATGCATATTCGTGCGGCTGGAGCGCGATCACCACCCGGACGTCGGGTTTTTTGAACGTCATGTCATAGAGGCGCATCATCTGATGCACCACGCTTGAACTCTGGCGGATGGCGCGGCCGAAATTATCAATGAACAACACGCAGGGCGGTAACGTTCCCAAGGCCTCGCGATAGATCCTGCCGACCCCCGCATCGTCAATGCCGTAAAGATGGTCCGCGTCAAACTGGATGAACTGCAAAGGGACATAATTTTCCTGCTCGCTCAGACGCTTCAGCCAGCCGTAGACCAGTGTCGTCTTGCCGATGCCGCTCGGGCCGACGATCAGCGCGTTGTTATTGATGCGGCGGTTGATGACCCGCGTGAGCCGTTCCTGCTCCTCGGCGCGTCCGACGAGCGTGGGCAGGGTGCCGACGAGCGCTTCCGCGCGGAGACTGTAGTAGGGGATTTTTTTGAATTCAGCCATGGTTGTTTATGGTTGTGTGGTTTGCTATGCCGCCCGGCGCAGGGTGATCCCATTGAGATAGCTTCCATTGGCGCGCTCCCGCTGCGGCGCGGCCGATTGGCTAATGACATCCTGTGCGGATATTCCACTCGCTATCGGAACGCCGAAAGGAAGTGCCGACTCGCCGGACGTCTCATATCGAAGCGGTATCCCGAGCGATCGCAAAAGAATTTGTCTCCCGGTCATTGGTCTTGGTTCCGCAGCGTCACCGTGCTCTTTCTTTTGTGCCGACTCATTAAGGCTTGTCTCGGGGTTCGCTGATATCGCGTCGTGCTCGTGACGCGCTTCACGCAAGGCGGTCTTATCCAAGATCTCTTTGTCGGATATTTGCGTCTGGGCCACTTTTTCGTCGATGTCCGGTGTTCTTTCTGCGATCTCGATTTTAATGGCAGGGGCAGGAGATGTTTCTGAAGCCGACACGATCTCCCGTGCCGTTGGTGAGGCTTCTTCAGGCGCCGTTGCCGTTGTTTCCTCGACGCTATCCCGCGTAACAACCTCTATTTGGCGTGCCTGTTTCACCTCAACCGCTGGCACTGTTTTTATTTCAATATTGTGATCTTGCGCCTCGTTTTTGGGTTCTGCAGGGGTTGTCTTTTGTGCTACCACCTCAGCCTGCACGATGTCTCGCTCCGTTGTCCCATCTGGAGCCTTTTCGTCTTCCGCTATCGTAGCCGTGGTCTCATTTGGCTTTGCTTTCTTTTCAATCTCAATCTCGCCGCTTGAGATTTCTTCTCCGTGGCGGTCGCTTGGTGCCGCTATCCTTTCCGGTGCCAGGGTAGCTGCGGCGGCATCCGCTGTCACCGGCTCGTGTATAGTTTCCGCCATCGACACCGCCCCCGCCACGACTTCCTTTTCCCGGGCCATTGTTCTTTCACCCTCCTCTATTATTGCGGTTGCCTCCGGTTGCCCGACTCCTTGCGGTTCTGTCCCGGCGGGGAGATGTTCGTTCTTCGGCGCGACCTCCACCACGGCTTCGTTTGCGGCTGTGGCCACTTCATCTTCGATCTTATCCGGAGTTTCCTCGGCGCCAACACTTATATTATCGGCGATCGCTTTATGAGAAGCTGGTATGACAGCAACGCTGTCTGGAACAGTAGCCGTGGTTTCTTCCGTGATGGCCGCGTCGATATTCTCCCCGGTATCAATGCCATATTCAGCCACCGGGACATTTTCTCCGGCAGTGTCGGTAAACACCGCGCCGAGGTCGATGATCGTAATATCCGGTTCGATCATCTGCTCCTGTTGTATCGGTGCTTCGGTTTCATCATCATCTTCCGCCGCTAATTTTTCGACTTTGTGCGACCAGGTCTCATAACTGACGTCAACGAATTTATCTCCCGATCCGCCTTTGGTGGCGAAAGCGACGGTCACGTGGATTATCTCATCGCCATCCTTTGTTTTTTCGATCCAATCGGGAAGGGGATATGGTTGGTCGGGATTCGCGCGGAAATGGTCGAGCATTCGATGATGCTCCGCTATTTTTTCCGCAGACATATTCACATTCGAGTTTTCTATCTCTTTCGTAAGAGATTTTCCTTGTCCGTCGATAAGTTGGTTGGTCTCGAGATCTATCCGATGGCCACTTTCTTGATAGGTGCATTTCCAATCGCTTTCGTTGCCGCTGTAGCGTTCCATAACGACCGCTTTACGTTGCGCTGCTGCATCTTCTCCCTCTGCGGTTTCCGCTTTGCTTTCTTTCTCTGCTTCACCGCGTGGGGCAGGCTCGGTGTCGTATTCCGGGGCAGGCTCGAATCTTTCGTCCTCTTCGTGATCAAGGGGCTCTTGCGTTTCTTCTATCTCTTCTGTTATTGGTTCTGCGAAATATGTTTCGTTCATGATCAAAATAAAAAACCTTCTCGGGGAGAGAAGGAACATCAGAAGCGAATGAGGCTATCGATGAATATCCACCTTCCCTTGCTCGAGGAACGTTCAGATCTTTATGGCGGGGGAGCGGCGACCGGACTTTCCGCGCTTGCGCGGATCACCGTAGCGGCACTGTGCAGGATTTTCACCTGCTTCTCCACTTCCCAGCCGTTTATTTATACGAATGCCTATTCAGTATAAAAACACTTCCCACTGCGACAATATTTTTTCACCCGGGCAGGCGATCCCTCTGTCGGTCGCTCCCGCTGCGGCGCGGGTTTCCTCGGAAAAACCTGATGAAATCGGTGGCCCTGCTGGCGATCTTATTGCTCTTTAAATGACGACAAAATAGGCGTCAATAATTGTAGATTGCGCCATAATACGACAACTTCTTTTAACTCGGGCCATAGTATAGTAGAATCCACTTGATATGAAACTATCCATCGGCATGGAGTAGACACAACTCGACATACCCATCAGATAATCAGGGAATTAAGGTAATTCCGTTTAGATTTAAGATTAGGCTCCCTCGCAAAGACTAAAAATCAATAATCCCCATCGAGGGGAGGCACGACCCCATTTCAAGAAATGAGGAAACTAGCCACTAGGCCAGGAAAATTTTGTGGTAAAATTTTTTCCTAATAAATTGTTTATTAAATATCTTTAATAAGCGGACAATCGAAGCCCATTGATTCAAATGGGCAGTGCTTTTCCTCTGGGCGACTTTCGTTTGATGGTTTTGAGCCTCTCCGCAAATTAAGAACACTCCTGCGAGGTTGTACCTTCAAAACCTCCTCCACATTATAATCAACCACCAGCTTGAACTGAGGATGGACTTGAAACA
>CAYQFA010000006.1:0-35011 GCA_964416665.1 uncultured Candidatus Saccharibacteria bacterium | reverse complement strand
GTCAAGAAGGGGATCGATAAGCTGGCAGACGCCGTCAAGGTGACGCTCGGCCCTCGCGGCCGTGCGGTGGTGATCGAGAAAGGCTACGGTGCGCCGCAGGTGACGTTCGACGGCGTGACGGTCGCGAAGGAGATCGAGCTTGAAGACAAATGGGAGAATCTTGGCGCGGAATTCATCAAGCAGGCTGCGGATAAGACGAACGATGGCGTGGGTGACGGCACGACGACGGCGACGGTCCTTGCGCACGCAATGATCGATGAGGGCGAGAAGGTGATCCGCGAGAAAGGTTTCAATGTCATCCAGCTTGCGGAGGAATTGCGCAAATCGAGCACGGCGGTGGTAAAGGCGCTCGAGGAACAGCGCGAGGTCATTAATGATAACAAGAAAATAAAAGAGGTTGCGACGCTCTCGGCAAAAGACGAGGAGATTGGTGGACTTATTGCGACGGTCATGGAAAAGATCGGCAAGGAAGGCGTGGTGACCGTTGAGGATTCGAACACGATCGGCAATTCGTACGAGCTCGTGGAAGGCATGCAGTTCGACCGCGGCTACGTTTCGGCATATATGGTAACGAATCAGGAGCGCATGGAGTCGGTGCTCGAAGAGCCGTACGTTTTGGTGACGGACAAGAAGATCTCTTCCATCCAGGATATTTTGGCGCTGCTCGAGAAGATTGTGGCGAGCGGCAAGAAGGAGCTTTTGATCGTTGCGGACGATGTTGATGGCGAAGCGCTCACGACGATCGTGGTGAACAAGCTGCGCGGCGTCTTCAATGTGCTCGCGGTGAAGGCCCCGGGCTTTGGCGATCGCAAGAAGGAAATGTTGCAGGACGTCGCCGTCATCACGGGCGCACAATTCATTTCTGAGGAGCTTGGCAAGAAGTTCGAGAACGCCGAACTTTCCGATCTCGGCCGTGCGCACCGCGTGGTCGCCACGAAAGATATCACGACGATCGTTGGCGGCAAGGGTGAGAAGAAGGAGATCGAGGCGCGCGTCGCGCAGATCAAAGCGCAGATCAAGAAGACCGATTCCGACTTTGACAAAGAGAAGATGCAGGAGCGCCTGGGTAAGCTCGCTGGTGGTGTCGCCGTCATTAAGGTGGGTGCACCGGCCGAGTCCGCGCAGAAGGAATTGAAACAGCGCGTTGACGATGCGGTTGCCGCGACCCGCGCCGCAATGGAAGAAGGCATCGTACCGGGTGGTGGGATCGCGTTGCTGAATGTTTACTTCGCACTGTACGCAAAGACGGAGGCCGACAAGACCGTGAAGGCTGCGGCGATCTCGATCCTGCGCCGTGCGCTTGAAGCGCCGATCCGCGCGATCGTAGAGAACAGCGGAGAGTCGGCCGATCGCGTCATTGATGAGTTGAGCAAACGCAACAACGAGCCGTGGAAAGGCTTCAACGCGCTCACGAATAAAATAATGGGAGACCTCCGCGAAGCGGGCATCATTGATCCGCTCAAGGTCACACGCGCGGCATTCATGAATGCCATTTCCGTCGCGGCGAACTATCTGACCATCGGCGCAGCGGTGACGAACATTCCCGAGAAGAAAGATGCCGGCATGCCGGGCGGCATGGGAGGTGGAATGCCGGGGATGGGCGGGGACTACTAAAATTGTAAAAATATGCCTGATCGGCGTATAATGAGGACATGATAACACTATGGATTTTGGGCGCGGTGGTCGTAATAATCCTTTTATGGCTTGTTTTGGCCTATAACGGGCTGGTCACTACGCGCAACAGGGCTCAGGAGGCGTATTCGGATATCGATGTACAGCTCAAACGGCGCTATGACCTCATCCCGAACCTGGTTGAGGCGGTGAAAGGCTATATGACCCACGAGGCGAGTGTTTTCCAGAACGTCACGAACGCGCGCGCGCAGGCGATGCAGGCAACCGGCGCCGCGAAAGCGGATGCCGAGAACCAGCTTTCGGGAACTTTGAAATCACTCTTCGCCGTCGCCGAAAATTATCCTCAACTCAAGGCGAATGAGAATTTCTTGAGCTTGCAGAGCGAGTTGACCGATACCGAAGACAAGATCCAGGCCGCGCGCCGGTTCTACAATGGCATGGTTCGCGACCTCAACACCAAGATCCAGGTCTTCCCGACGAATATCTTTGCGAACATGTTCGGCTTCGCAAAAATGGATTTCTTTGGCAACGACCTGAGCGACGCAGAAAAACAGCCGGTAGCGGTAAAATTCTAAAATCATAGAACACATGCTTCGCGATCATGATAGGAATAATGCTCGCGAAGCATGTGTTCTATGATTTTTAATGCGCCGATGGCCGACAATTCATCATGACCAATCTTTACACTCTTCAATCTTCAAATATTCGGCGCACGTGGCTTCTTTTTGTTGTTTTCTTTCTCGTCTTCGGCGCGCTCGGCTATGCGATCTCGGCGTACTATGGCGATCCGAGCTATCTCATTTTCGCGCTCATCTTTAGCGTCGTATATTCGCTCATAAGTTACTATTCGTCCGCGTCGATCGCGCTTTCACTTGCGCGCGCGAAGGAGATCCAAAAAAGCGATAATCCGATGCTTTACAATCTTGTGGAGAATCTGACGATCGCCGCCGGGTTGCCGATGCCGAAGCTGTACATCACGCCGGAGATGCAGATCAACGCGTTCGCGACGGGCCGCGATCCGCAACACGCGGCGGTGGCCGTAACCATGGGTGCGCTCCAGCGGCTCGACAAGACCGAGCTCGAAGGCGTGCTTGCGCACGAGCTTTCGCACGTCGGCAACCGCGACATCTTGGTTTCGACCGTGGCGGCGGTGCTCGCGGGCATCATCTCGCTCATCGCCGACGTTTTTCTTCGCTCGCTGTTCTTCGGCGGCATGGGTGGGCGCGGGCGCAATAACGGCAATGGCGAATCGCAGGAGATATTCTTCATTGTGGCGATCGTGCTCTCTATTCTGGCGCCGATCGGCACAATGCTGATCCAGCTTGCGATATCGCGCCGTCGTGAAGCGCTTGCCGATGCGTCGGGTGTTCTGCTCACGCGCTATCCGGAAGGCCTCATTTCCGCACTGCGGAAGATCGAGGTGGACGATACGCCGATGGCGTCGGCAAAGGACTCGACCGCGCACATGTGGCTCGACAATCCCTTCAAAGGCAAAGGTGCATCGTGGTGGCATACGCTTTTCATGACGCATCCGCCGATCGAACAGCGTATCGCAGCATTGCAAAAAATCTCGGTATAACACAGCGCGTGCATGAAATATAAATTTACGAGAACGATCGTGGTGGCTTTGGGCGGTTCCATCGTCCATCCGAACGAGATCGATACGAAGTTCTTAAAAGATTTTAAAAAGTTCCTTGCGCCGTTCTTAAAACACGGTATTAAATTTGTTTTCGTGGTCGGCGGCGGCGATCTCGCCCGCCGTTTTCAGGGTGCGGCGCATAACGTGTCGAAGCTCACCGATGACGATAAGGACTGGATCGGCATCCACGCCACGCGCCTGAACGCACACTTGTTGCGCACCATTTTCCGCGATGTCGCCGATCCGATCATCATCGATAGCCGCAGCAAGTTGCCGAAGTTGAAATATCCGGTGACGATCGCCGCGGGGTGGCGTCCGGGCTGGTCAACGGATTATGTGGCCATGCGTATCGCCGCGGACTTCGGCGTTCCCGAAGCGGTCATCGCGGGAAAGCCGTCTCACGTCCACGAAAAGGATCCGGTGAAATATCCACAGGCCAAGAGATTCGATGAGATCGGCTGGAAGGCCTATCGAAAGCTTGTTCCGGCGAAATGGAAGCCGGGGTTGCACGCGCCGGTCGATCCCATTGCGGCCGCGCTGGGGGATAAGGACCACGTAAAGGCGATCATCATTGATGGCCGCGATATGAGAAATTTCCGCGCGCTCTTGAATGGAAAGGAGTTTCAGGGCACAATAGTCGGGTAGTTGTCGTACCGCAGGATTTCAAAAGCAGGGGCTCCCTTAACTGCTTTTGAAATCCTGCGGTACGACAACGTACGAAATCTGGAAGAATAAAAGGGCATCTGGAGAGGTGCGTGAGTGGTTGAAACGGCAGTCCTGGAAAGACTGTGTGTCAGAAATGGCACCGAGGGTTCGAATCCCTCCCTCTCCGCAATAGGTAGGACAGAATTGTTTTTAGAAAAATTTAACCGCGCTTCGCGGAGCGAAGCGTATGGTGGGGTGGGGGTAGAAACGAGAATACGATTTTTCAGAGAGAGGTTGGAGCCAAAGATTTTTTGGAGTGAGAGTTTTTTGGAGGGGAGGTCGCCGGTCTGTATCGTTTCGTTCAGTAATGACGCGTCATTTATGAAATCCCGCAGCGGTTGGAGCCAAAGCGTAGCATCGCGTTCCAGTCGGGCGATCTGCTCCTCGGCCGACTTCTTCTCGGACATGAGGTCGCGCTTACGGGCAAGGAAGGTATCGCGGTCAATATCCTGCTCGGAATAGAGGTCAACGAAGCGGCTCATCTTGGCGTCCAGTCGGGCGATCTCAGTTCGCAGTTCTTGTATGGCTGTTCCGGCAACGGACTCCGCTTTCTGCTCGTCCTCGTCGGCCATGTAATACAGTTCATCCGCCCATCCGATAGGCAGGGCATACATTGAAAGCAGGGCGGATAGTTGAGTGCTCAACGTTTCCTCGCGAATATATGATTGAGAACATGAGCCGCGCTTCTTGGTACAACGATAATAGACGTAGCGGTGGACGTTACCGTTCTTCTGACGCTTAGTTATCACTTCTCCGGTTATCATCCCGCCGCACTCGCCGCAACGCATGATGCCGCATAAAGACTGCGGTTCGTTTTTAGGCTTGTGCCGTTGTCTGCCACGCATCTCCAAAACGCTCTGTACTTTATCGAAAAGCTGCTTTAATACGAGCGGCGTATACACACCCTTATACATCTCTCCGGCATACTCAAAATGGCCGTAGTAGAAAGGGTTGGTTAGCATCTTCTTTATGCTGTCTTTTTTCAACGGCTTATCGCCGCTACTGCCGGACTTATTGATCTTCTTGGTTCTCACGCCCCGCTCGTAGAGATATGTGGCGACATCCTCGAAACGCGATTTGTTCTCGGAATACAACTCGAAGGCCGCACGTATCGCCGGAGCCTTGCGACGATCAACCTCGATCCGTTTCGTTCTGGGATTATTAATATAGCCCAAAGGCGCAAGCCCCGGATACTCGCCGCGTTTCGCTTTTTCGCGTTGTCCCCGCTTGGTATTTGCGCTCAAGTCGCGGACGTACTGAGTCGCCATATTGAACTCGACGCCCATCATCATAACGTTGTCCTTCGGGTAGTAGCTCGTGCTGTCGGTGCGGATATGGGTAATCACGTTCTCCTGCAAAAGCCACTGGACGGAAGCCGCGTCTATCGGATTGCGGGCAAGGCGGTCTAATTTCCAACAGATGATGCCCTGCGCCTCGCCCTGCTCAATCTTTTTCATCATCTCGTTAAAGACGGGGCGGCCGGGCTTCTTGGCTGTCCGCTTCTCCGTGAACTCTTGGACGATATGCAAACCCTCCTCCTTTGCCAAAGCACGCATCACGGCGAGCTGGTCTTCGATGGAGCGCACCTGCTTGTCCTTATCTTCCGACGACTTCCGGGCGTAGAGGAAATAGGTAGGCATATAAGTATATTTCCCAGTATACCATAATATCCAAACTTTGGATATTGATTTTTTAGATGGATGATTTACAGTATATGAGTAAGTCAACCCAAACAAAGGAATATGCCTATTTCGTCGGGCGGCTACGGAAAGCCCGTCTAGAGGCGGGGTTATCGCAACTACAAGTTGCAAAGAAGATAAGTCGTCCGCAATCGCATATCTCTAATATCGAATCAGGGCAACAGAGGGTAGACGTGATAGAGCTAAAGCGATTTGCAAAGATTTACCACAAGGACATCAATTATTTCATAAAATAATTTAATGGACGAGGAAAAGAAAAATGTAGGTGGTGCTAAAAACGATCCTCAAATATCCCCCGCTAAACCATTAAAGAGCGAGAGATGGTTTGCAGGCTACATTGTTGCAGGATTTGTTCTATGGTTGGCGCAAAGTAATGGCTTCGATAAAAATACCTACGATACAACTATTATTTTAGTAGTTGGTATTCTTTGCGGCGTTTTCTACCATCGGATTAAGGCGAGGATAAAAGGAAAGGAATGGCTACGCATAGTGGGCACGTTTTTAATAATTGAACTAATCGCGGGCGGACTGATAGGATTTTCGACGGCGATAGTAAATCATTTTGTAGACACTACTACCGGAGCATCGCTAGTATCAAGCGCTGTTGATGGAAATAAATTGACACAATTGACCAACAGTTTGAATACCACTCTGACTGGCATCCAGACGCAATGGGATCAAGCTCAAAATAGTATTGATGAAAACGCTGATTCAAATTCTGGTTATCTGAGTAATATTTCCGGGTACCAAACTTTGCAAAATTTGACTGACCAGCGATATGCAGATTTTGTACCATACTCTAATCAAGTCGAAGCAATATTAAGTAAATATTCCACAGAATTAACAGACGCTTTTTCTCAACTATCTACGGCTACTGAAAACGCTAAAAGTGCCGAGGATGCCGTTTTCACGGCAAAGGTAAATTATTATCAAGCATTAGTTGATCAAAAATCCGATGCAGATATTCAAGCGGATATCTCGGCGGTCAATAGTGCGGTTGATCAATTCAATCAAGCCCAGCAAGCAGATACTCAAGCCCAGACAAATTGGCAAACGGCATACAATAAGTTCTTTAGTAGTTAATATCTCGAATATCGAATTGGGACAACAAATGGTCGACATAATCGAGCTAAAAAGATTTGCAAAGTTATAAAATAAAAACATGAACAATCTATTTCTTTTCCTCTTTCTTCTCTCTATCGTCGGCCTCGTTGTCGGGCTTGTTAAGCCCTCCTACACAAAGTTGAAATCTCGCAAAGAGGTATCGTTTTTATTTGGCGGCGCGATCATCGTTTTCTTTATTCTCGTCGGCGTTACTGGACAATCAACTTCCATAAATACCCCTCCATCCAACGTCCCCGCCCCACAGGTCGTCTCGAATACAACTTCTCCATCTGCACCGACCACCACTCCTAATACTCTAACTCCGCCCGTTCCAATCAAAACAACCTCTGCCGGAAATAAGAATGGTGAGACGGTAAACCAAACAACTCCTACTCCCGTCTCGCAACCAACGCCGCCTCCACAAACGGACAATCAAAATACTTCACCTGCATCAAATGAGACAGTTAGTCAGGCAAATGCTGTTGCAAAAGCAATAGATTATTTAAATTACACAGCATTTTCGTATGAAGGACTGATTGCTCAATTGGAGTACGACCAATTTTCACAGGCTGATGCGACTTATGGTGCAGATAACTCTGGGGCTGACTGGAATGCGGAGGCGGCCGCAAAAGCCAAAGATTACATGAGTTATTCAGCTTTTTCGCGCGGTAGTTTAATCGCGCAGTTGGAGTACGACAAGTTCACGCAAGCACAAGCAGAGTATGGAGCTAACTCGGTTGGTTTAACACAATAGGGAGTGCCATGCTATTGCATCGGCAAGGTTCATAACACGCGCACGGGTGGTGTGGGGCAAGTGTTATACCAAAACAAAAACGGCGACCTCCCCTCCAAAAAACTCTCACTCCAAAAAATCTTTGGCTCCAACCTCTCTCTGAAAAATCGTATTCTCGTTTCTACCCCCACCCCACCATACGCTTCGCTCCGCGAAGCGCGGTTAAATTTTTCTAAAAACAATTCTGTCCTACCTATTGCGCAGCTCTACCTCTTTCTTCAAACCTATTTTAGCAGAAAACAGGGGTAATTTACCCCTACATACGGAGGCGGTTTACCCCTTCATTTACCCCTTCACTCGGGTATGCTCGGAATGAAGGGGTAGCAAGTCCAGATTGGCCTGCCATTGTTGATCTTTTTGAGGGTCGCCCCTGAAAATACAAAGTCCTACTTCACTCCGCTGGACCCCTTCCGAAATGGTGTGCTCAGCCCCTCGGTCTGCTGACCTCGGGGCTTCGCGTATGGCGCGCCCAAATTCCTCCCCCACAAAGATAGCTCACGGCCGCATGGCCGAGAGTCAAAATATTGGACAACGATTTAATCTATCGTCCAAGTCCAATTGCTTCGATATATTGTCATGTCATCCATCTTAGTCCAATTCCTAGATTCCCACATATTTCTTTCTGGTGTACCTCCAAATTTACTTGATTTATCCATATTTTTATAAACATTTTCTGAAATATAAACATGATATCCATCTTTTGATAGGGACGATAATTTAACGGCGTAGTTCGTGGCGTTTCCAACCCACACAAGATCGTTATTATTTTCACCACGGATACCGGCTCAATAGCACCGAAAGGATTGATGACGAGGACTGTGACACGAGAATTGAGATAAAGCTTAATTGAGGCTTGTCCAGACATCGTCCCGCGCTGCCCACTGGGTTTTGTTCATTTGATTTTATGATTTCTCTGGACTAACCTGATAGAAGGAGGAGAAGCCCATGAAAAAATGTCCAACATGTGGCAGTGAGGACTTGCAGAAGATCGACGATGGTACTCTCCTGGGCCGGGGAGCAATCGTCGGTTGCCATGGCTGTTTCACCTTATTCGAGCAGGTGAACGCGGCTTTTGGTGAAAAGAAGGAGTGGGAGCCCATCGGCACACTCTCTGATTTGGCTCAGCCCACGGCGGCTTGAAAATGTCCAGGGATTCCGTGGTCTGAGAAGAACTAACCCCCGCCACAGGCTTCGTGCTTGTTATGGCGGGGTTTGTGTATTGACCAAAACTGTTCGAATATCGTCCCAGTCTTTGCTTGTGAAGGAGTCTAGCCGGAGGCATTGACTTTCTGAACGGGGTACGATATTGATAAAGCAGTCTCGCATCCATTTTTGGGACGGGAAGGAGAGATATGGCGACAACGGAGCTTCAGACCACGGTATTCCTTGGGGAATATGAAGAGGCCAAGCGCATCTTCAAAGGGGAGATCGGGAAGGGACTTACGGAAGAGCAGGAATATGTCCTCCGGCGGTATTTGGACATCGAGATTCCGGAGCGTTTCCAGAACTACTCCCGCTTCATGGACGACGGCGTGTATTTGCGCGTGCTCTCGACCGTCCTCGACCGGCTTCCCGCCGAAGCCAAGAGCCAGATATAGGCCCAACGCAGAAGAGTTAATACTGCGTTGGGCTCTTCTGTTTTTTAGGGAAGCGGCGGCTTATCGGAATATCTTTTTGGCCTCCGCGGGGGTCAAAATCTTCTTTTTTAGGATCAGCGTTTTGAAAGATATGTTTTGCGAAAGTGATTCATGGACGAGCGCCGCGACGACGTCGTAACCGAGGCGAGGCGCTAAAAAAGTTGCGTACGCCATTGAGCGGTCAAGCAGTTCCTCGCAGCGCTCCGGGTTTGCGCTGATCAAGGCAAAGCATTTGTGCGCCGCCTGGGCCACTACTTCGGCGATCAACGTTGCCGAGGCAAGCAGGCGGTCGGCGATGAGCGGCGTCATTATACTGAGCTCGAGCTGTGCCGCCTGTGCGGCTTCGTGAATTGCAAGGTCATTGCCCATTATGGAGAAATGCAGTTGGTTCAGCGCTTCCAAAAGTATCGGGTTCACCTTACCCGGCATGATCGAGGAGCCTGCCTGAAGCGGTGCGATGCTGATCTCTCCGATGCCTCCGTGCGGGCCGCTCGAAAGGAAGCGAAGGTCATTCGCGATCTTTGAAAGATCGAGCGTGAGCATGACGAACGCCGAAGAGAGCATGCAAAGATCGGTGGCGCTCATGGTCTGCGCCGCAAGATCGGCGGCGGGACGGAGCGGCAATCGCAGCTCGCGGCGCAGGTCTTGATAAAGTGCCGACCTGAATCGTGGCGATACGTTCACGCCATTTCCCACCGCGCTCCCGCCTAAATTGAGTTCATAAAGATAGGGCATCGCACCTTCAATGCGTTGCCGGTCGCGTTTGATAAGTTCGGCGTACGCCGCGAATTCCGCGCCGAGCGTAATAGGGACGGCATCCTGCAGGTGAGTGCGCCCTAATTTCTTTATTTTCTTGAATGCTCGCGCTTTTTTCGTAAGGGCCGCCACGGCGAGATCCGCACTTCGCAGTACTTCGTTCGCTCCTCGCAATGCGGCGATCTTCAACGCCGAGGGAACGACGTCGTTCGTGGATTGGCCGATGTTCACATGATCGTTTGGATGGATCTTTTTCCCAAGGAATTTCGTTCCCCGCGCCGCGAGCACCTCATTGATATTCATATGGAGCGATGTCCCCGCCCCTCCCTGGAACGATGGCACGACGAACTGGTCGTCCAATTTTCCCGACAGCGCTTCGTCGCATGCACGGACAATTGCCCGCGAACGATCTTTATCAAGCAAGCCCGCCGCAGTTGCCGCACGGGCGGCGGAACGTTTTATCTCGATCACGGCGCGGATGAGTTCCTTTCTTACCGGCGGCACCGAAAACGGAAAATTTTTGAGGGCAGCCTCCGTTTCTTTCCCATAATACCGATCTTTGCGTTGTGGCATATCACTCCTATTATAGCGCTTTCGGGAATGCCAAATCGAGCAGCATCCCGGCGACGTCGAGGCTTTTGCCGTAAAGGACATCGCTATGGAGCTGGATGTTCGGGAGGCTGTTGCACTCGACGACACCACAGAGCTTTTGTTCGCGCCACGACCGCGCGATATCGCCGATGATGAAATCGACGCCGACAAGGGAGTCGTCGAGCACCTTGCCGATATATTCAAAGAGCGCCGTGTTTTCCGGGTGCACGCGGTCGGTGAAGTCGGTGGTCGAGCCGCCGAGGAATCGCGAGATGTGGGAGCTGAGCGTCACGAAAGCGTCTTTTTTGGGCACGCTATCCCAGGTGTAGCCCTGCCGCTCGAGCTCCGCGCGCGCATCGTCATCCATGGGCAGATGATGGAAGGTCGGACCCTGCCGCCGCGGGTTCAGATTTTCTTTTTCAGCCAGCGTGCGAATGGTGGATGCGCCGTCACCGATGACGTGCGCCGCCTCGCGGCGAAGCACGCCGACCGATTTCCCGTTCACGAGCAATATACGGAACAGATCGCCTTGCAGTTCCTGTTCGACGACCACCCACGGCGAAAGTTGTTTCGCACTATTGAATCCTTTTTTGAGCTCCTCGATATCCATGATGTGCACTGTGGAATGTCTGCCGCGCGAGCCGATGTTCGGTTTGGTGATGACGGGCGCGCCTACGTTATCGAAGGTCTCGATCGCCTGCCGGAGCGTCCGGCATCCGCGCCCTTGCGCCATCGGTATGCCGGCAGCAAGGAATTTTCTCTTGAGCGTCGCTTTGTTGTCCATCCACGCGAGCGACGGCGGTGTGCCGTACTGCGGTCGTGGCAGTCCTTCGAACGCGCGTACGCGACCGTTCTTGTCGCGTGCGACGAAGAGGCTGAATCCGTCAAAACGTCCGAGCGCAAGGAATTGATGAAGTGTGATGCCGCGTGCCTTTGCAGCCTGCCACACAAGCTTCGCGCGGACGCTGTCGCGATCGTCGACGTCATTCTGGATCGTTCCGAGCCGCAAAAAGGCGAGCACGCGCAGGAAGGGAAGCGCCAGCCGGTCGAAAGAAGGGTCGCCCAGAAGCCGCCACGCTTTTTGCGAGATGACATCAAGCGGCGCGAAGATCGGCTCCGTCACCGAATCGATGAACGACGAAAACCATTCGATGTGGTGATTCACGGGATATTCGGCGCAGTCGGGGCAGCGTTGGTGGGTGGCGTCCGCGGGCATAATACCCCTATTTTAAGCGAATCCCGGGAAGAAGTCGATTTTGATGTGCGTCTTCGGGACACCGAGGTCGTGCAGGGCTTTTTCAAACGCGACCACCATCGCTCGCGTCCCGGAGATATAGAACATGCGCTTGCGGTAGTCGGGGATCTCTTTTTTCACGCGCTCCGGCGTGACCCGTCCCTGCGTGCCGGTAGCGATATAGACCGTTTTCATACCAAGCTTCTTTTGCGCTTCGTCGAATACTTCCCGATAGGCTATTTCGGCAGTCGTCCTGTTCGAGTAGAGCAGGACCACATCACGTCGCTCATTTTTATCGACAAGATATTTCACCATGCTTCTGAACGGCGTGATACCGATGCCGCCAGCGATGAAGGCAAGTTTTCGCGCGGGGTTTGCCGGCATCGTGAAGTCGCCCGCAAGATTCCCCGCGACGATCGTCGATCTGCCGGGCTTGAGGGCGAGCATGGCTTTTTTGAAGCTGCTCGACGGTTCGTAGAATTTGACGCCAAGATGCACGTCGCGTTCGGTGGGCGACGACGCGATCGTGAAATAACGGCGGTTGCCGCGCGTGTCGGACGGCGCGTGGCCAAGCGTCCATTCGAGATATTGTCCCGGCGTGAACTTCATCGGCGTGCCGCTTTCCGTCGCGAAGGCGAAGTCGTAGATATTTTCGCCGACCAATGTCTTCTCTCTCAGCCGCAAGACCTGTTTTATCTTGGGGCTCACCACATAGGAGAAAATATTGCCGATGATGAGCGCGAGCTCCGGCGTGGAATAGATCGAGCCGAGATGGATCGCGGGCGAAAAAAGAAGACCGACGAGCGCGCCGTACTCGATGCGCCACGGCCGCGTTGCCGGAGTGGTGAGCGGCTCGGTGATCATAATGGATGCGAAGAAGAAGATCGGCGTATGGAGCGCGACCTTCTGGAGTGTCGAGAGCGGATCATAGCCTATGTGCGTGACGAGGTCGCTCACGATCGTGCCGCCAAGGAACGCGAGCGCGAGGTCGAAGCGCTGGATCTTTCGGACAATAAGCAGCCCGCCGATGATGATGAACGCCATCATGGGGAGGTTTCCGCCGATCCACCAGCTTGCCGATTGGTTCATGGCGAACGCGGTGATGACGACGGCGACTGCCGCCGGGTTGAAGATATGTTTTTTGCCGATGGTCAATATATATTTCGATGCCATCGCAAAGACTATCGCCCAGAAAAGGAACATCGCGAAAGAGAGATTGTTCGGTTCGCCCGGCGTGATAATAAGCGCGAGGATGAGCGCTGTGATGTACGCGGACTCGGCGTTGGGCTGTGCGTTAAAGAGGTAAGCGAGAATGCCGTTCGTCAGCCATGCGAGAAAGACCAGGAATACCGTCGTGAAGATGATCGCGACCGGGCTATAGGGAAGGATGCCGACGGCGCCGAATATCGCCGCGACCACGATAAGCGCGAGCAGATAGTAGAGTACCAGACGGTACATCGTGATCTTGTTTAAAAATCGGTCAATGAGGGTCAGCATGAGTATATTTTTCAAAGTCCGTCGTCATGGTCGCGACCTTGTTCTTATCTATCATATAGCCCTCAAAACCGGGAAGGGACTCAATGAAGTGGATGGCGTTCTCTCCCATCGCGAAAGCGGCCGTGGCGAATCGGTCGGCTTCGTAGATATTCGGGCCGGTCACCGTGAGGCTCACGATCTCATTCGCGGGTGCGCCGGTCTTGGGGTTGTAGATATGCTCGCCGCGAATATAAGTTCCCGATGTCGCGACGCCCTCGTTCGTTACGTAGACCACTTTGACGTTCTCGTGCGAATGCCATGGATCTTTTATCCCGACCGACCATTTCTTGCCGTTGATATCATGTCCTTGCGACTGGATATCTCCGCCCGCATCGACATAGAAATTTTTATATCCTTTCTTCTCGAGCAGCTGCGCCGCGTTCCAAATGGCCCAGCCCTTTACGAGCCCCGATGGATCATAACTGCCGTCGGGTTTCTTGATATCGAAGTAGCCGCCGGTCGCCTGCTTGGTTTCCTCGGCGAGAAGAAAGACCATGCTCATTTCCTCGCTCCATTCCGCGCGCGGCATGCCGTCGTTATTGATTGCGCTGATCTCGCTGGTGGTTTTGTACGTGCTGAAGGTTTCGTCAATATGCGTGAAATAGTTGTAGACCTCATCGAAAATCTTCCCGTCCGTGGCGGGATCCACTATCTCGATCGTAACCGGCATTCCCATGAGTATGCGCGTTTGTTTCATATTGGTCTTTACCCGCGAAAATTCCGCGGTTTTTTATTTCGCTTGTGCGAGCGCACCGGCAAGAGACTGTTGGAAGGCCTCGCTTGTCTGTGTTGCGCCGGAAACAACGCTTACCTGCGCGCTTTGTGCCGAGATAGCTTCCTGTTTCAGAATAGGAAGCGCCGTTTCGGTTATTTTTTTTGTGTGTCCGCCGTCTTGGGGGGATTGAAGGAATTGCACATCGGTAAGTTGACCGCCCTGAACCACTGCGGCAACTTGGAGACTGCCGTAAAACGCATCGGCGACCGGACCGGTATAGGTACCGTTTTTATATTGGCCGGTGCTCACGGCAGCAGCAGCGGTGGCGTTTGTGTTGCTGGTCGTCGGTCCCGCAGCCATGCCTCCGCCGGTTGTCGGAGGCGTTCCCGCCGGAGTCTGCACGGCGCTCCCCGTGGCGACAGCTTCCGTGGTCGTCCCGCTCGCAGCAGGCGGCGGAGCCGTGGCTTCCGTCACGGCCGGTGAATTTTGGCTGCTGTCATTACTGCCGCTGAGAACAAGGTAAGCAAAAAAAGCGAGAACAATGATAGCGCCGATCATATATTTTTTGAGGTTCGAGTCCATAAGGAAATTGTACGGTTAGTGGTGGTACTACGATAGGGCTCGCACTTTTGGTGCGTGCGTTGTACTATGTACGGCATGCCATCATCTTATACCATCCATCCGGATAATTTCGATCCATCGGTCAAGCCGGCGGATGATTTTTTCCACTATGCCAATGCAAAGTGGATCGCCGCGAACCCGATCCCACCGGAGGAATCGCGGTGGGGCGCGTTCAATGTTTTGCACGTTGAGGTTGATCACCAACTCAAGGCCATTTTAGAGAAAATTAATGGCGAAAATGGTAGCACGTTGGACGCGAACGCCAGGAAGGTGCGGGACTTTTATGCCACCGGCATGGACGTGGAAAAGCTTGGGTCTTTAAAAGACGCGCCGCTCAAGGAATTTGTCGACGCAGTGAACGCCGCGCAGAATTTTGACGATCTTGCGGATGTCATTGGGAAATTGCATCGCGACGGTGTTGATGCTTTTTGGCGCGTCGATGTTGACCAGGATCTGAAAAAAAGCGACGTGATGGCGCTCTATTTGTCACAGGCCGGACTTGGCTTGCCGGATCGCGATTATTACTTGAACGAAGATGAGAAAAGCAGAGCGATTCGCGCGAAGTATTCGAGTTACGGCGCCGATATGTTAATGAATGCTCCGGTTGTTGGAATCGCGGACGCGGGTGCGGAAATGCAAACGATCATGGAGATCGAGCACCAGCTTGCCACTGTCTCCATGACGCGCGTCGAGCTGCGCGATATCGAGCCGCAATACAACAAGATGACGCCTGCCGAACTTGCCAAACGGGCGCCGAACATAAACTGGGGGCGATATTTTTCGGCTGCAGGCATTCCGGTGCCGGAATATATTATTGTCTGTCAGCCAAAATTCATAGAGGAAGTGAGCGAGATATTCACCGCCACAACGCTTGAGAACATCAAGATCTATTTGAAATGGCACATAGCGAACGGCTTGGCGAATTTCCTGGGCGAAACATTCGATAAAAAAGTTTTTGATTTTTACGGCAAAACTTTCGCGGGCGCGACCGAAATGAGACCGCGCTGGCGGAGAGTGCTGGGCGTTGTGAACAAGATGCTCGACGAAGCGGTGGGTGAACTTTATATCAAGGAACATTTCAGCGAGGATGCGAAGGCGAAGATCAATATACTTGTTGATCATCTTGTCGCGGCTTATCGGAATCGGATAGAGAAGCTCGATTGGATGAGCGCCGAAACGAAACAAAAGGCGTTGCTAAAGCTCGACAACGTCGGCAGGAAGCTCGGTTATCCCGACAAATGGAAGGATATCAGCGGCCTGCGGATCGGTTCCGGGTCATACGCGGAAAATTATGTGAGTGCTCACGCATTCGAGTTCGATCGCCAGACAAAAAAGATTGGCAGGCCGGTGGATCGGTCGGAATGGTATATGTCCGTGCAGTCGGTGAATGCGTGTTACAACCCGACCATGAACGAGATGTTGTTCCCCGCAGCGATCCTCCAGCCGCCGTTTTTCGATCCAAACGCCGACCTCGCTTCGAATTACGGCGGTATCGGTACGGTCATCGGCCATGAGCTCACGCACGGCTTCGACGATCAGGGCGCGCTCTTCGACCTGAACGGCAATCTTGAGAATTGGTGGACGAAGGAGGACAAGGAGCGTTTTGATGCGCAGACCGCCCGCCTCGCCCGGCATTTTGACGGGTATGAAGTCCTGCCGGGATTGTACATCAACGGCAAATTGACGCTCGGCGAGAATATCGCCGACCTTGGCGGGCTCGTCGTCGCCTACGATGCCCTGATGCTTGCGCTTGCCGATGCGTCGGCAAAGAGCGGTTCCCAGGAGGACGAATTGATAGATGGCCTTTCGCCCCGTGCACGATTTTTCGTAAGCTATGCCATGACGGAGCGCGGCGGCATCCGCGATGAGGCGTTGCGTTTGCAGGTGCAGATCGATCCGCACTCTCCGTCGTTGTGCCGCGTCAACGGGCCACTTTCGGAAATGTCGGAATTCTATGAATCGTTCGGCGTGAAGGAGGGTGACGCATTGTGGCGTCCGCCCGAGGACCGCGTGAAAATCTGGTAATTTCTTTTAAGGAATTCTTTATGTGTGGCGGTGTACACTGCTGCATATGAAACATAAAAAAATATGTGCGGTGTTTGCCGCGATCATCGCGACCGCTTCCGCGTCAGCTCCTTTCGGTGTCGTCAAAGCGTCGTACCGCTTTGCAAATTTTCAGGGCCGCCCACCGGTGCATGTTTACAAATCGGCGCAAAGTACGCCATCAGGCGTAACGCCGTCGGAAATAAAGAAGATCTACAACTTGCCTGCGGCCGGCGGGAAGGGGACGATCGCGCTTATTGACGCATATGACGATGCGAATATGGAGAACGATCTTGCAGCGTTCGACAAGCAATTTGACTTGCCACAGTGCACTACCGCGAACGGCTGTTTTGAAAAGCATAAAATGGCAAGCTCGACCGCATCGAACAGTGGCTGGGCAATGGAAACGTCGCTTGACGTGGAGTGGGCACATGCGATCGCGCCGAGCGCGAAGATATTACTGGTCGAGGCAAAGACGCCGAGCGGCGCCAATCTTTTGAGTGCGATCGACTATGCCACGTCGCGGAAGGATGTGGTGGCGGTGTCAATGAGTTGGGGAGGTGCAGAATTTTCAGACGAGCTTTCGTACGATGCGCACTTTATGGACAAAGCGAATCCTGCCGCCGCATTCTTTGCCTCATCGGGCGATGATGGCACCGGCGCAAGTTGGCCCGCATCGTCGCCAAATGTGATCGGCGTGGGCGGCACGTCGCTCGCGTTCTCATCGACCGGCGCGCTTGTCGCCGAGACCGCGTGGTCGGGGAGCGGCGGTGGCGTGAGCGCGTATGAAAAGGAGCCGGCTTACCAGACGGCATATAAGATATCAAAGGCCAATGGTATGCGTGCGATTCCCGATGTTTCATATGATGCCGATCCTGCGTCAGGATATCCGATCTACATCACGACGGGCAGTGGTACCAAGGCGAAGGGTTCGTGGGATACTGTCGGCGGCACGAGCGCCGGGGCTCCGCAGTGGGCCGCCATCCAAGCACTCGGCGGCTCTGCCGCACTTACGAAGTTTTATACCGACAAAGCCTCCACGAGCACGCTCAAATATTTCCGCGATATCACGAGTGGTTCCAACGGCGATTGCACTTATTATTGCGACGCCCGAAAGCGGTATGACTACGTGACGGGACTGGGAAGCCCGCAGACGGTGAAGTTCTAAATATCATCAGGCAGACGGGCAAAGCTATTTCCGGCGAATTATTCTTATCACGAGCCGGAAATAGCTTTGCCCGTCTGCCTGATGATCTTCGTGCCCTTCTTTTTTTGCCGGGGACCGTGCGGAGGCTAAAAGTCAAAAAGGAGAGAAAACGGCATATGGGTTGAACTCCTCAATCATTAAATTTTCTCTTGGTTTTTTCCTCGAAAACGTGCTAAAATACTGATATTGCCCCCGAGGCATTTTTTAAGAAAAAACCTATAAAAATGGCTGAAAAAACCGCGAAAAAGGCTTCAAAAAAGGATGAAAAAGTGAGCAATACAAAGGGCAGTGCCTCGTACGGAGCAAAGGACATTTATGTCCTCGAAGGGCTTGAGCCGGTCCGCAAGCGTCCGGGTATGTATATCGGCTCCACGGGTGTCGCCGGTTTGCACCATTTGGTGTGGGAAGTCGTTGATAATTCCATTGACGAGGCGATGGCAGGCTTTGCAAAAACGGTCACGGTGGAACTTTTGCCGGACAATAAAGTTTCAATCACCGACGACGGCCGCGGCATTCCGGTGGACATCCACTCGCACACAAAAAAGTCCGCGCTCGAGACGGTGCTCACGACGCTCCACGCCGGGGGAAAGTTCGGCGGCGATTCGTATAAAGTGTCCGGCGGTCTGCACGGCGTCGGCGTTTCGGTGGTCAACGCACTCTCCATGTGGGTCAAAGTTGAAGTTGAGCGTGATGGCGGACTGTACGTGCAGGAATATAAGCGCGGCGTACCGGAATATAAAGTGAAAAAGATCGGCGCTTCGAAGCGGCACGGCACGAAGGTCATGTTCTCGCCCGATCCACAGATCTTTTCCGTGATCGAATTCGACGGTAAGACGATCCTGGAACATTTGCGACAGCAGGCGTATCTCACGAAAGGCGTTCGCGTCAATTTCTTTGACCGCCGCAAACCGGTGCCGGAATTCTATGGTTTTTATTTCGAGGGCGGCGTGCTCTCATTTGTAAAATTCTTATCACAAAAAAAGAATCGCCTCAATGAAGATATTTTTTACGTGGAAAAGGAGCACGAGAAGCTCGACATCGAATGCGCATTCCTCTACGTGGACGATACCCGGGTCCAGGAAATGAGTTTTGCGAACAATATTTATACGCCGGAGGGTGGCATGCATCTTACCGGATTCCGCTCGGCGCTCACCCGCTCGCTCAACAACTATGCACGCAGTGAAGGTTATCTTAAAGAGAAAGAAGAGAATCTCACGAGCGATGACGTGCGCGAGGGCTTGATCGCGGTGCTCTCGGTGAAGCTGCGCGAGCCGCAGTTCGAGGGTCAAACGAAAGCCAAGCTGGGCAATCCGGAGGCGCGCACCGCAACGGAGGCCGTCATCAATGATGCGCTCAAAGGCTTTTTAGAAAAACATCCACAGGAAGCGAAGTCCATAATAAGTAAGGTCATTTTGACCTCGAAGGCGCGGTTGGCGGCAAAGGCGGCGCGCGAGACGGTGTTGAGGAAAGGCGCATTCGAAGGGCTCACGTTGCCGGGCAAGCTGGCCGACTGTACTTCCAAGATCGCCGCGGATTCCGAGTTGTTCATCGTTGAGGGAGATTCCGCCGGCGGTACCGCCAAGCAGGGACGCAATCGTCACACGCAGGCGATCTTGCCGTTGCGCGGTAAGCCACTCAATGTGGAGCGCGCGCGGCTCGACAAAATGCTCGCGAATGCCGAAGTGCGTTCGCTCGTCATCGCGATCGGAACGGCGATCGGTGAGGAATTCAATATGGAAAAGCTCCGCTATCACAAGATCATCATCATGACCGATGCCGACGTTGATGGTGCGCATATTCGCACGCTGTTGCTCACGCTGTTCTATCGCTACTTCCGCGAGGTGGTTGATGGGGGATATATTTATATCGCCCAGCCGCCGCTTTATCGCATCCAGCTCGGGAAGGTGGTGCGCTATGCGTTTTCGGACGACGAGAAAGAAAAAGTGATCGCGGAAATGCAGAAAGCTGCGCCGGCGACGGGCAAGGCGGCGAAGATGGGTGCAGCCATAAAGAAAAAGATCGAGGAAGAACCGGCTGCCGAAGGGGACGAGGGCGAAGTCCCGGAAGGCGTGACCGAAGGGCAGGGAGACGGGAAGCGTCAGCCGAACATCCAGCGGTATAAAGGTCTCGGCGAAATGAATGCTGAGCAATTGTGGGAGACCACGATGAATCCGGAGAGGCGTCTGATGAAACAGGTCATGGTAGCCGACGCCGAGAAGGCCGATAAGCTTTTCGACACCCTGATGGGCGACGCCGTTGAGCCGCGCAAGAATTTCATCCAGGCTCACGCCGCGACCGTACAGAATCTGGACGTGTAAAGAATTCCCGCCATCATTAAAAAATCATTAAATTATTTTTGACTTTTTTTCTGCGCGGCATAAAATAATAGGCGAAGCGAGGTTCTGCCAAGATGGCGGGTCCAACTCGTTTGTCGCAAAAATAGCTCCTTTTGGGGCTGTTTTTGTTTTAGATATTCTTTATAGTCTCTTCGTTAAACTGTCTTTGCCGGTGGGCATGGGCCCGTCATCTATACGGTAAGACCTCGCTTTCGACAAACGAGGAAAGCTGGGTTCGACTCCCGCCGGGTCCACCGGCGCGCCCAGGCTATGTTATTCGAACACGGTCTGGGCGTGTGCCCCGGACATGGCCGTTTTGATTGACGCCAAGCCTCACCAGTGCTATACTCTATAACAATGTTTGCACGCATAAAAAAGTTTTTTTCTGAATCACGGCAGGAGTTGCGCCACGTAAACTGGCCCACACGCGACGAAGCGATCCGTCTTACGACCATCGTCATCGGTATTTCGGTCGGTCTCGCCGCGTTTTTGGGTTCGTTTGATTATCTTTTCTCGTTCCTTATTAAAAAGATCGTTTTACAATCATAGCTATGGCGTTGCACGTTCCCCAGTCAAAAGGGCAGATCGAAAAATCGCGGACCCGTCAATGGTATGCGGTGCAGACTTATTCCGGCTACGAAGAGGCGGTCGCTCGTTATCTGAAGCAGCGCGTCGAGTCACTCGCCATGAGCGACAAGATATTCAACATCCTTGTCCCGAAGGAAAAAACGACCAAAGTGAAGGCGGGCCGTCGGCAGACGACCGAAGAGAAGATATATCCGGGCTATGTGCTGGTAGAGATGATCCTCACCGAAGATTCCTGGTATGTGGTTCGCAATACGCCGCGCGTGACCGGGTTCGTTGGGCCGGACAACACCACGCCGACGCCGCTCTCAAAGGAGGAAGTTGATCTTCTTCTCGCGCGCACCGGCAAGGAGGAAAGCAAGATGACCATTGACTTAAGGGTGGGCGATCTGGTAAAAATAACCGACGGTCCTTTCAAGGAGTACGACGGCAAGATCGCGGAAGTGAACGAGGAGCGGGGAAGCATCAAGGTGCTGGTGCCGATATTCGGAAGGGATACTGCGGTTGAGCTTGATTCGCTTCAAGTCAGAAAGGTCTAACCATCGTCAATAATTTAATTTTTAACCAAATTTCATGTCACAACAGTGTTTTTTCTGCTCACAGAACTTGAAGAATATCGATTACAAGGAGATCGACCTTTTGCGCCGGTTCGTTTCGAGCCAGGCGAAAATCATCGACCCACGCCACACGAACATCTGCGCCAAGCATCAGCGCAAACTTGCGACGGCGATCAAACAGGCGCGCTTCATGGCGTTACTTCCGTACGTCCGCAAATAAGAGAGATACGTGGAAACAGAAAAGGCTTCCGAGACCTGCTGCGAAGACGCAACGGTCTCGGAAGCCTTTTCTGTTTCCACGTATCTCTTTCCCTGCGCGCGGGGGATAACGTCAAAAATCAAAGCTGTTTTTATAATCAAAAGGAATGCTATAATTGATGGATATGTTTTCTCTCAATCAGAGCGCGTTCCAATTTATTTATGCGGCGGGGCATCATAATGTGTTTTGGGATGTTCTTGCGATATCCTTTGCGGAATGGCTGCCATATCTTTTGGTGGTCGGGTTTTTAGTATTGGCCTATTACCAGAAAGGTTGGCGGCGAAAGCTTTATCTCTTTTGCGAAGGGGCGCTCGCGGTCATTCTCTCCCGCGGGATCATAACGGAGGCCATCCGATTTTTCTATCATCACCCAAGGCCGTTTTCTTTTTATAACTTCACGCCGCTTTTCGGTGAGAGCGGATGGTCGTTCCCGTCGGGCCACGCCGCATGGTTCTTCGCGCTTGCGATGATCGTTTGGTATGCCAATCGCAAGTGGGGATGGTGGTTCTTTCTCCTCGCGACGCTTATGGGTGTTGCGCGAATCTACGCCGGCGTGCACTGGCCACTCGATATTGTGGGTGGCGCAGCGGTGGGAATCTTATCGGCATGGTTTGTACACTGGCTTTTTCGGAACACAAGAAAAGCCCTGAATCCTAAACTTTAAACGCTTCTATCTGTCTTCGGGGCCTCCGCCCAGATCTTTGGATGAGCGCTCTGGATTTTCGTCTTCCTGCTCTGTCGGGTCATCATCCCGAAAGCCGCCCGCCTGAATGCTCCATAACTTTTTATAAAGACCTCCCTGTCTCAAGAGGCTCTTATGGGTACCCTGAGCAACGACGGTGCCGTTTTCAATGACAACGATCCGGTCCATGCGCATAATGGTCGATAACCGGTGCGCGATCACGACGACGGTTTTTCCTTTCATTAAGGTATCCAAAGCATCTTGAATAAGCGCCTCGGATTCGGAATCAAGGCTCGAAGTTGCCTCGTCGAGCAATAAGATGGGGGCGTTCTTAAGGATAGCGCGCGCTATGGCGA
Organism: uncultured Candidatus Saccharibacteria bacterium; assembly: GCA_964416665.1. Classification (GTDB taxonomy): domain Bacteria; phylum Patescibacteriota; class Minisyncoccia; order UBA6257; family 2-01-FULL-56-20; genus JAKAGE01. The sequence goes on along the minus strand of CAYQFA010000006.1, from coordinate 12,323 downwards.
TGCGTTGGCGTTCCCCGCCTGAGAGCCTTACGCCACGTTCGCCGACGTAGGTTTGGTAGGCCTCCGGTAGTTCGGAAATGAACTCATGGCAATGCGCCTTTTTTGATGCTTCGATCACTTCGGTTTCCGTAGCATCGCGCCGCCCGTAGCGGATGTTCTCCATAAGCGTGCGATGGAAGAGGATCGGCTCCTGTGGCACGAATGCGATGGCGTCGCGCAGGCTGTCCTGCGTCACCGAAGCGATATTCCGTCCGTCGATCGTGATGGTGCCGCTCGTCACTTCATACAACCGCAAGAGCAACTTGGTCACTGTGGTCTTCCCGGCGCCGGATGGTCCCACGAGGGCCAACTTTTCGTTGCTTGGGATGGTGAGATTAAAATCCTTAAGAATCAACCTCCCTTTTTGGAAGGAGAAATTGACATGCTCAAAAGCAATAACGCCTTTGGAAACCGTGAGCGGCACGGCGCCAGCTCGATCCTTGATCTCGTGGGGCGTTTCGAGGATGTCCACCATTTCGACCGCGTCCGCATAGGCATCGTAAAAGCGGCGAATATTATGATTGATGCCGAGGAGTTGGCTAAAAAGACCAAGTAAATAACTTTGGATGAGAACGAAGTCGCCGATAGTAAGTAGCCCGCGTTGCCAATAGATCACGGCGCCGTATAAAATTCCAATGTTGATGCCGACGATCAAAATACCCTGAACGGACCAAGCCAGTTCGTCGGTGTTCCATGAACGAAGGGTCGCTTTTTCCCAAATAGCGACGATGTTTTGGAAGAGCTTGGATTCGTGGAGCGTTCCCGAAAAGAGCGCGATGGTGTTCTGGTTCGAGATGGCGTCAGAAAGCGTTCCCACCATTTTGCTGTCCGCTTCAGCCCGGGCGACGCGAAGCGGCTGGCGAAGTCGCGCGACAAACAATTGAAAGGCGACAAAGCAGACCAACCAAATGCCAAGTGCGATGCCAAGTGTGTGATTTCTTAAAAATAGGATAATGACCGCACCAAGCGCAAAGACCGCCGTGGGAAAGAAATTAAAAAAGATGGAATCCATGATCGTTTCGAACGATCCCGCAAATTTGCTCACGCGCCGCGCGAGCGTTCCGCTGAAGCGCGATATGAAAAATTGATAGGAGTGTTTAATGAGATAATCGAAAGCACGCGCGTAAAGATTGGTCATTGCGCGGGCTTCAAGGACCGAAAGACTGTATATCTGTGTTTGTTGGGCGGCCCAACCCACGACCGATATCGCGGCGATGATACCTACAAGGATCAGGAGCTGGTGAACAATATCAGGCGCGGTGTTGTGCGCGGCAAGAATATTGAAAAGCTGCTTCATGTAAATAGGGGAGACGAGGCTCGTCGCCTGCGCGAGAAGAGCGCTAAAAAGAACAAGGCTTAAAAGCCATGGAAATCGGCGCGCTTCGCGACTGTATTCACGAAAAACGCTCCCTGCACGCACTGATTTTTTAGTGGTGTCGGCCATTACTGAAGATAACGGTGCGTTATCATTGAAAGTTACCGCTTTGGCGAACGCACGATAATTGCCGTGCAGTAGGCGCAGCGCCGCGCTTTCGCGGGTATCTTACTAAGACATTCGGGGCATTCCTTGGTCGGTCCGCCGGCTGTTGGTCCCGGCGCGATGACCTTTCCGGTCAATTTGTTGATGGGAACCACGACAAAGAAATAGATCGTGATCGCGAGGATAAGGAACGAGATGATGTTATTGATGAAATCTCCGTAGAGGAATTGGCTGCCGTGGATCGTGAAGGAAAACTTCGAGAAGTCGGGTTTTTGCACAATGGCGGCGATGAACGGGGTCATAAGGTCTTTTACGAGCGCGTTCACCGTGCTGTTGAACGCGGCGCCTATCATAACGCCGACGGCGAGATCAATGACGTTTCCGCGGAGGATGAACTGCTTGAACCCCTGATAGGTCTCTTTGAACATTGCCATAATAGTGTCATTATAACACGAAGGCAAAGATTCCTTAAGGGAGGATGGACGGGTCGGCGGGATGGTAGTGCGCGAGAAAAAGGAGCGCATCATTGCGTTCGCTGAGCGCCTTTTTCGCTCCGCTTTTGAGCGCGGCAAGTGTCTCTTCCATAAAATTGGTACCACCGATAAGGTCGGATTTTTCCCGCGCGCGGCGCGCGGCATCGATATGGTCATCGATCAGTCGCGCCACCACATCAATGACCTCTTCCCAGAAAAATTCTCGCATGAGGGGAAGCGTGTCTGCGATAGCGACGTGCGCATGCTGCGGATATTTATCCCGGAAGTTTTTAATGACAAGCGCACCAACGCTGTTCACGCGTCCGCGCAAAAGATCCTCCGCCCAATCATGCGCATCGTCGTGAAGCTGCCGCGCGATAAGATAGTGGCGGAACATGGTGAGGATATTTTGGAATTCTTTTGAGCCGGCGTCATATCCTATGATAAGAAGTTCTGCGAGCGGACCCATCGCGTGGCCGATGCTGCGGTCCGCAAGATTTTCATAGTCGCCGAAGCCGGGGAGCCGTTCGGGGAGCTGGCCTTTTCTGTCGTCGGATAGCCTGCAATAATACCGTTCCCACGTGTTCGCGCCATCGATGGTGTTCATGATATGGTCGAAAAGATATACGCATCCAGACGTCGTGATATTTTCCGTCTCATAAATATGCGTCAATGAACGAAGGAAAAAATTTGCCACAGGGAGCAGGAGCGGATCTCCCTCGTCATCGAGAATATCGTCATAAATAGTGTAGGCTATCCAGCCATAAAGATTGCCGACCGCGAGCCGGTCCACTGTTTCCTGACCGATCGCCACGCCACGCCCTCCAAGCGCTACTTTGAATTCGTGCGCGAGGAGGGTGATCTTGCGGTCGGTGACGGCAACGATTTTTTGCATGGCGATAGTGTGGAGCCTCGTATGTAGTTCTGCATGGCGAACGTTATTTCCCGCAATCGCAATTATTTTTCTATGGATGCCATCCTCTTTTTTCTTTTCATCATCTCCGCCGCTATAGCCCTTATTCCTGCCGATGTCAGCATTTTTATAGAGTGCCAATGTTTCGAGACAAAGCGCGGCAGTGAGCGCCGGTGCGCCGGCATATGATGTCGCGCCATCGCGTGCCGGATCGATACAAAAAGCATACGGTTTCCATTTTTCCTTTGCTATTGTTTCTAAAAATCCCTCGATCTCTTCCGGGGTTATTTCTTTTGCTGCGCCGCAATTGATAAGGGCAGTTATTGTTATGGCGTTTTCGAGAGGCGTCATGGTGGTGGTGCATTTTTTGCGAAAATCGAAAATTGCCGCTATGGCTCTTTGCGCGGTGCGGTTGTTTCTGATGGATTTGCAAAAACGTGAAATAAAATAGAGCACGTGCGCCGCGCTTGGATAGTAGGGAGATCGTATTTTATCATCAGTAAAAGCGCCATCTATCAAGGCCTCAAGGGTTGGAAGGTGTATACCGATGCGATCGAGAAAACAGCCAACTGTGCCGTTGGCTACAAGATCAATATCTGCCCATGGTTCATCGGGCGCCGCGACGAGCCATGTACGATAAGGGCCGCCCTCCTGCGTTTCCGTTTGTGTAAGGATGGTAGTGGCCGCCGCAAGCACCTCGCCATCAATGATGGTTGGATCGTATTGCGCGAGCGCCAAGAGCGCGCTGAAAGTGTCATCGAGATCATCCGGAAATGGCAGTGCCTTTCGTTCTTTTGCGCTCCGTGTCCAATAATTGAACGACCAGCCCTCGCTTCTTTCTCCAAGGAGGAACGCCGCCGCCCGTGTGCGTATTGGATCGGCCAGAGAGCTGTGTTCTTTATGCTGCTCGGCCACGCCGTTGAGGCATGAAAGAATAGTCGAGGCAAAAAACGTAGTGGAATAAGAAACGGCACGGGTAAAATCCTTTTGATCAAAACTCGAAAGGCTTAAGAAGCCTCCGTCTTTTTGTTGCTCATCAGCTATACGCATGAGGCCGTTTTTTATGACGGAATCAATATCGAACATATTTTAAGATGATTATTTATTATCCGGAGGAGGTGCCATTCTGACAGGAAAGGCGATGGTAAAGATCGATCGTTTTCCTTCCTGCGTGGAAAGCGCGATGGTCCCGTGCATATCTTCCTCGACTATTTTCTTGACGGTCGCGAGACCGATGCCGCTTCCTCTCGCCCCGCTTTTTGTGGAAAAGAACGGTTCGAATATCTTTTCTTGGATTTCGGCGGAAATCCCACATCCACGATCCTCTACACGAACCGTTATCACGCCTCCACCCTCTTCAAGGTGAATGATGGCCACTCGCTTGCGTTGATCGTTCTCTGGGAGGCCGTCATAGCACTCGATAGCGTTGATCAATGTGTTTATTATGACCTGATGAAACTTGAATGGGTTCCCGAAGTAAAAGGGGATGGCGTTGCGATCATGGTGAAAGATGATCCGTACTTTCCCCTTGTTGGCCTTATAGGCAACCAGTTGTATCGCTTGGTTGATACTTTCCACGAGGGAAAATAATTCATATGACTCGTGATGGTCCAGCTGCTTGCGGATGGCTTGGATAAGACCCTCGATGAGTTTTGCCGTCCCGAACGCTTCGGCGAGAGGATATTTCTCTTTGGGGTTGTCTTCGGCGCGAAGTGAGATCGCGTTCAATAAATTCAGAATATCGTGGAAGATACCCGATGCGAGTTGCCCGAATTCCGCGAAACGGTAGATCTGTTCGATCTTTTCGAATTGTGTTTTACGCAGCTCCTGGGTACGCTCTTCTACGGTGATCTCCAAATTATCACGCTCACGTTTCAATTCGCGCTCCGACTTCCGCGCGCGGAAAAGCGACTTTTCGATCTCCCGGTTCGATAGCCACGAGAGGACCATAATGAGAAAAAAGAGGATGGCAAAAACGATACTCCCGCTGCTATTTGTGTTGGTTTGGGGCCGGATTGGGATAAGGTGATTGCACTGTGCGTAACCTATTGGAATCACAAAGAGCGCGATGAGTCCGGTCATAAAAAACCCAAAACGTGTGTCGACCAGGATGCTCGAGATGAGAATGATGATGACGTAGCCGATAAGAACGGTTGGCAGTCGCACGCTCCAGTAATACGCCGCAAAGCTGTTGCTTGCGAAGTATGTTCCAACAAGGAGATACGATGAGGCGACGAAGCTTCCCTTGCGGGAGAGCAGGTAAAGCAGAACGAAGAATATAGGGATGATCGAAAAGATCGCAAACGGGACGCCGTCGTAGCTCGATCCCATACGGAGGGAATAATAAAGAACACTCACATCGAGGGCTGCCAACATCATTATCGAGCCGATCAGTATGACGTTCAAAATATATTCCCTCCGCGCACTGTCTTCGTCGGTCGCGCGCGGCTTGATGAATTTTTCGTAGAGGAGATGGATGTTCTTCTTTGCGGCGTTGAAACAGGTCAGATGAGGGTCCGGCGCGTTCATAGGTCGATCAAATTAATTCCAGGTGTCGAACTCTTCCTGGTTAGCGGCGATAGCAACTATCGCCTTGCTGTTTCTCGTCGCCCTTTCTGTCAAAATTTTTTCTATGATTTCTTTCATGCTGCAAATGGTCAATATTGTCAATTTTTTTGGTTCGGCCTTTCGTCCATTATGAACGATTGGGCCTAAAGAAAAGATTAAAGAAAGAACGACGATCATCCGCCTATTTTATAGCCCTGGCCGTGGACGGTGTGGATGAGTTTTATTTTATGATCACGGTCGATCTTCTTTCGCAAATTCGTGATATGGGTCTCAATACTGTTCGAGAATGGGTCGGCGGCATCGTCCCAAACATGCTCAAGGATCATTCTTCGCGACACCACCTTCCCTCTGTTTTTTATCAAATACTCGAGCAGAGAAAATTCTTTTGGCGTAAGGCGGATAGTTCTGCCGTCCCGCAATGCCGAATAGGTTTCCCGGTTCAAAATAAGGTCGTCGACACAGAGTTGTTTCCCTTCAATAATATGCGGCCGGCGCAGAAGTGCTTTTACGCGCGCGGAGAGTTCAGTAAAGGAGAACGGTTTTGCAAGGTAATCGTCCGCGCCACAGTTCAGCAATTTGACCTTTTCCTGGATATCCGATTGCACGCTCAAAATAAGGATTGGTGTGTTCATTTTATATTCCCTAAGGCCGCTGCAGATCTCAGGGCCTCCTTTCCCCGGAAGGATATTGTCGAGAAGGATCAGGTCGTAGTCGTTGGTCCGGGCGCGGTAGAAAGCGCGTTCTCCGTCATGTTCGACGTCGACAGCATAACATTCCGCCTCAAGTTTTGTTTTGAGCGTTTGCGCTGCGTCGTGCTGATCTTCGACCACGAGGATTCTCATAGCGCAGAAATTTGATATAAGTATAGCCTCACATCAAACGTCTGGCGAGCCCTTTCTTTATCTTTCCGCGTCCTATAAAGCGATATCTACGGTTGCGACTATGGCGCAATGGTCGCTGACCCCCGATTCAAGCCGTACGTTTTCGGCCCGATAACCCTTCGAGAGGAAGAGATAATCCACCATATATCCTGCGAGTCTTTCTGCTGCGACGGGATTTTTGCCTGCTCGGTGCAAAGCCAAATCCAGACTTGAAGCATAAGTGGCGGGAATGGCATCGTGATATTTCTTTGCGAAGCGCTCGTAAATATCGTTCACGCCGCGCGGCACGTTGAAGTCGCCGCAAAGGATCACTTCGGGAAGTTCCTTGAGCGCCTCCAATAATTTTTCGGCGGCGGCATATTGATAGTCTTTCGGGAGCCCATCGGGCGTCCATGTGAAATGGGTGGTGGCGACGGTGAAGAGCTTGCCATCGTAATTTATATTCGCAGAGAGAAGTGATCGGCGGATCGTTTTATCGGCAGTGTATTCATCGGTATCATCTTTTTTAGGGAGTTCTTGGTCCGGCAGATGATAATTTTGGACCATAATATTTTCCATAGAGGAGCGCGAGAGCATCGCTATTCCCATCTTCTCGTACACCGGAGATCCCTCATTGGGCCGAAGGAACATCGGTGCGAATACCGAACGCATATTCAACATGTCGGCGAGTCTTGCGGCATCTTCCTCGAGAACCTCTTGCAGACAAACAACATCCGCTTGTTGGGAATTGAGAAACGGGTCGATGAGCGTCCAATGCTTGGAACCTTCAACGTTGAGTGAAATGAGCTTCATGATTTTTATAATTATTTAATACGTTTTTTGATATCATCGAAGAACGCTGCGGTGACCGCTTTCACCTCGGCGGCGTTTTCAGCATCCATGAGGCGGATGCGCAATTCTTTCGCGCCATCAAAACCGGAGCAATATGCTTTGAAGTGTTTTTTCATGACGTCAAAATTTTTGAGCGCACCTTCTTTCTTGGAAACATTGCTTTTATAAAGCCGCTCGAATAACTGCGTATGCTGTACCATGCGTTCAAGGCGTTTATGAAGGGTGGGAGTTTTTCCGGAAAAGAACCATGGATTGCCGAAAATGCCTCTTCCAACCATTGCGCCATCAAAGCCGGCAGCTGCGACGCGATCTTTGGCATCTTCAAGCGATGAGACATCCCCGTTGCCGAGCAGAACAGTATTGGGTGAATAACAATCCCTTAGGGCTGTGATCTTCGGCGCGAGTTCCCAATGCGCGGGAACCAGCGACATTTCCTTGCGCGTGCGCAAGTGGACCGTAAGCGCGGCAAGATCCTCCTCAAGGAGCGCGGGGATCCATTCATCGATTTGGCTTTTCGTGTAGCCGATACGCGTCTTTACGGACACCGGGAGGCTGCCTGCACCGCGTTTTGTTGCCTGAATAATAAGTCGGGCAAGCTTAGGGTTTTTCATCAGCATCGCTCCGGCGCCTTGTTTTTCCACCGCCCGGTCCGGACAACCCATATTGATATCGATGCCGTCGAATCCAAGCTCGCGGACGATTCCGGCCGCCTCTTCGAATTGTTCCGGCTTTGCGCCGAATATCTGGGCGACAATCGGTCGCTCGTTATCGCCGAACCAAAGGTCGGGGAGGAGTCGCTCTTTACCGCGGGACAGCAATCCTTCGACCGAAACGAACTCGGTCCAAAAGACATCCGGTGCGCCGCACAAAGCGATCGTGTGTCGGAAAGCTTCGTCGGTGACGTTGGCCATCGGCGCGATCGTCATAATGGGTCTTTTAAGGCCCTTCCAAAAGTTTTTAGCCATGATCGTGATATCCAGTATATCAGTATAGTGGATGAAAAATGATAGTGGAAATATCGCCCGACTTCTTTTCCGTCTTTTGGGCATGATATACTGGGAACGTGACCTATCTTCAAGCTATCATTCTTGGCGCGCTCCAAGGGCTCACTGAACCGTTTCCGGTCTCAAGTCTGGGACATAGCGTGATCTTTCCATCCCTGCTCGGATGGCATATCAACCAAAACGATCCTTTCTTCCTGATTTTCCTCGTTGCCACCCATGCGGCAACGGCGCTTGTTTTTTTTGGTATCTTTTGGAAGGATTGGAAAAAAATATTTCTGGGCATGGGCCGTTCACTCCGGGATCGCGTCGTTGACACGAAGAATCCTTACGGCAAGCTTGGTTGGCTCTTGGTGGTAGGCAGTGTTCCTGCGGGGATCTTGGGATTACTCTTCGAGGACACCCTCAAAAATTTATTCGCAGCGCCGCACTATGTCGCGTGGTTCCTTGTTTTGAACGGCATCATGCTTATCGGCGCCGATGCCTTGCGCCGGCGGCGCTTGAAGAAAGGTTCCGACGCGCAGAGCGACGAGCGCATCGCAGCGCTCACGTGGTGGCAGTCGGTGAAGATCGGCGTATTGCAGTGCTTGGCGCTCATTCCGGGATTCTCGCGCACCGGCGCGACGATCACCGGCGGCCTTTTGTCCGATCTTTCTTACGAGGATGCGGCGCGGTTCTCGTTTCTGCTCGCGACCCCCATCATCGCCGCTGCGGCGCTTCTCAAACTGCCTGAACTTATGGTGGAGCAGAGTGCAACTTTTAGCATCGGCGCTTTATTGGCGGGCGCACTCTCGGCCGCGGTCGTTGCGTATGCTTCCGTAAAATTCTTATTGAAATATTTCGAGACCAACAAGCTGTGGCCGTTCGGGGTCTACTGCTGTGTCGTGGGGCTGTTCACCGCCGCACTCTTTATTTTCTAAGAAATTTTTTTTGCGGTGCCGAACCAGGCGAAGATAAGACACGCTGCTCCAAGGATGATCGACGCGAGGCCGTGTTTGAAATGCACCACTACCGACCCGGCAGCATAGCCAGGAAAGAACGTCGGCAATGAGCCGGCGGGTGTCGTCCAATAGACGACTGCGAGGGCGACAAAAACAATACCGAGCACCGCACCACCCCAAACCTGTAGTTTTTTATTCATAAGTCCATTATAACAAATCGTGATTTTATTTTACGACCTTCCCTCGCGTTACAACGATTACGCCGCAGATAAGGTCCAATACTGTAGTTGCGGAAACATAGAGCATGGTGGTGATACTGAATGTCGCGAGCGCTAAAAGCGCGCATACACCCGCGCCGCTACTTAACAAATGGGTAGAAGCGGTTTCGGTGTGCGGCTCCAGATATGCCTTTCTTAATGTCGGTAATGTGCCGATAAGGTCGGTAAGCGTCGCGAAAACAACAGAGAGGAGTGCATTATGAAGAAAGAGATAGGCAGCCATTGTTCCAAGCGCGCCAATAAGGCAAATGGTATCGAACGCAGTTATATGTTTTGTGCCATGCCGGATCGAGAGCAAAAATATGAGTCCGCAGAGTGCAGCGCCAATGACCGATGACGCGATGGCGATTCCCGCGCCACTGGTCCACATCGCTCGCGCGACGATGCTTTGTAACAACGCCCAGACAAACCACGTGTAGCTATGCGGTTTCGTCGTACCGCGGAAGATATCCCGAAGGTAGGGGAGGAAACAAAGCACACTCATGATCGAAGAAACGCCGGCGAAGACGATATGGATGGTCATCACAACGATTACGACCCGCCGCTTTGCCGCCAGAGATTTTCAAAGAGAATTTCCATGGTGTGGTGGATATCCTCGTCTTCGATCAGGATTCCCACCGGTTTTTTCTTATTGAGCGTTATGATGGCCACTTTGTTCGCGTAAATAAAATTGGCGTTGGCTATGGTGACCAATTCGGGAAGGAATTGCGTGACGCGCAATTCCTGACTGTCTTTCTGTTTGAGCAACAGCGCATTTTTCGATTTCGGCGCGAGCAACCGGATGCGCAAGTAATGGCGGTAGCGCGTCTCGATGAAATCCTCGAGGTATGGTTTTCCCAACAACTCGGTCCAGTCGTCCAAGGAAAGCATGGCCGAGATGTGGTGCTTGGATTCGAGGATATCGTTCATGATCTGCTTTATTTCCTGCGCTCCGTTATAGATGCGCACGGTCGATTTTGCGCTCGTATCGCGCCGCAACGATTGGAGCTCGGGTAAAACGACCGCGAGCGACGCTTCATTCTCTTTGAGCGCGATCATGAGCCGCTCGGGGTTCTCCGCGGTCAATATTTTTCTCCGTCTTTTAAGATATGCGTTCATCAATCCTCGTTTTTGCAGGGAATGGATCACGAGATTGACGGTGGTGCGCGGCAATTTTGCCTTCGCCGCGATTTCCGTCACGGTACTTCCGCCCAATTCCAACGCTGCGAGGTATACCGTTACCTCGTGAGGCGAATATCCGAGCTGTTCTATGGCCGTGCGCAGATTCATGGGAGTAGTTTTCTCAGTGTAGCACATTTTTTTCAAAATGACAGCGAAAATGTTGCCGGTTGGAGAGGTTAAAAATCCATTAAAAACCAATATTTTTGGACTTTTATGGACGAAGTTGTTTTTGCGGTTTTGTTCTTCTCCTGATGCGCGAGAAAATAGTGAAGCACCATGTATGAGAAAATATTAAAACCAATTTTCTTTCGCTTTGACCCGGAAAGTACGCATAACTTTTTCGTTTGGTTCGGCGAGGTGCTCGGTGCCTCTTGGTTGGGACGGTGGATCGTTGGGATATTCTGCGAATATGAGCATCCATCGCTCCATACGCGCGTTGCCGGTATTGATTTCAAGAATCCCGTCGGTCTCGCCGCTGGTTTTGACAAGGATGTCCGTCTTACGAAGATAATGTCGTCGGTCGGGTTCGGTTTTATGGAGGTTGGCGCCGTCACGCGGTATGCATATCAGGGAAATGATGGCTCACGTTTGGCCCGTCTCCCGGACGACCAGGCGCTTATCGTCTATTATGGGCTAAAAAATATTGGCGCCGATGAAATCGAGAAGAAATTACAGAAATTACGTTTTGATATTCCTGTCGGCTTGAATATCGCGAAAACGAACCGCGCCGATATCAAGGGAGAAAAATCGATGGAGGACTATGCGGCGACCTATCGGATGCTCGCGCATTATTTTTCTTATGTGACGCTGAACGTTTCCTGCCCGAACGCGCAGGACGGTTGTCTCTTTCAGGAGCCGCACCTTCTTGATGCACTTCTCGCCGCGATCGGCAAAGAAAAAAGGCCAGGGCCGATATTCCTCAAGATATCAAACCATCTGAGCACCAAGGAAATGGATGCGATCATCGAGGTGGTGGACCGCTATCCTTTCGTGACCGGTTTTATAATAGGCAATCTTGCAAAGCGCCGTGATCTTTTGCGCCTGACCTCACCACCGGAAAAATTGAATGCCATCCCGGAGGGCGGAATTTCCGGAAAACCCGTGAAGGAGCTGTCCACGAAGCTGATCAGATATCTCCATCAAAAGACCGGCGGGAAATATGTCATCATCGGTCTTGGAGGAATATTCACCGCGGAAGACGCATACGAAAAGATAAAAGCGGGCGCATCACTTGTACAAATAATCACCGGACTCATCTATGGCGGACCGCAAACGGTAAAAAAAATAAACAAAGGACTTGTCGAACTCCTGAAACGTGACGGTTACGCGACGATAGGCGAAGCGGTCGGAAAAGAAAAAATATAACACTATTATGGCAACCACAATAAATCGATTGAAGACAACAGCAACGGCGGCGGCAGAAGAGGTGGCGACGATGATCCAGAAGCGGGATGGCACGGTCGTCCCATTTGATAAAGGGAAGATAGTGAACGCCGTCCATAAAGCGATGCTCGCGACCGGCGAGGGATCGCTCAAGGAGGCTGAAATGGTTGCCGATCGGGTATATGCCGATGTTTTTCGCATCGGGAAGAAATACAAGAATTTTGTCCCGACCGTCGAGGGACTCCAGGATACGGTCGAAAAGGAGCTTATCTTGGGGGAATACGTTAAGACCGCCAAGTCCTATATTCTTTACCGCGAGAAGCGGGCCAAGCTTCGTACGAGCGGCGTGCGGGTTCCCGCGAAGGTCAAGAAGC